>CAZNBH010000008.1:0-14908 GCA_964571355.1 uncultured Aquifex sp. | reverse complement strand
ATGTAAATACCCGGCTCGATGGTGAACACCATACCGACCTTTATAGGGGTTTCTTCGTTTTTGTAAACCCTTGGGGGTTCGTGGATTTCTATACCCACCCCGTGACCGGTCGAGTGGTTGAAATATTTCCCGTAACCTTTCCCCTCGATGTATTCCCTCGCGGCTATATCCACCTCCTTTATAGGTACCCCCGGTTTTACAACCTCGATAGCCCTTAAATGGGCTTCCCTTACGATGTCGTAAATTTTTAACAGTTCCCTATCGGGGTTTCCTATAAACAAAGTCCTCGTAAAGTCGGAACAATAACCCTCCCATACGCACCCGGTGTCGATTAAAAGGGGTTGGTTTTCCATTAAAGGGGTTTCGGAGGTCTCGTGATGGGGTATGGCGGAATTTTTCCCCACCGCAACTATGGAGGGGAAGCTTTCCCCTTCCGCTCCCATTTCGAGGTATTGACATAGAAGAAACCTTCGGAGGTCTTTTTCTCTAAGTTCACCTATCCTCTTTCGGTTTTCCTTTAGAAAATCTACCATGTTTTGGAAAGCTTTGTCGGTAATCTCGACCGCCTTGGCTATCCTTTCGATTTCTTCGGAGGTTTTAACCATTCTGAACTCGTCCAAAAATCCGCTATAGGGAATTAAAAAAACGCCGCCTTCGGCGGATTTGCACTTAAATTTTTCAAAGAAGTTCAAATAAAGCCTGTCCCCCTCAACGCCGAGCTTTTTTATACCGAAATCCTTTAAGATTTTTACCAAGTTGTCGAAAAGGGGGCTCTTTATCTCCAAAATTTGCCACCCTTGAGGTTCCAAAAGTTGTTTAGCTTTTAAGTAATACCTCCCGTCGGTGATTAAAACCTTTTCACCCCTCGAGGTGAGCAAAACGTAGGCGTGCGTCGAACGGAACTTCGACAGATAAAAAACCGACGGTTGGGAGGAAAACAGAAATCCGTCCAAACCCTCGCGGGAGATTTTTTCGACCACCTTTTGGGGCATAAAGGGGAAATATACCCCCTAAAGGGACGGGGGGTTTTAATTTTTCCCTTATGGGTTTTGTGTTCCCCGATAGCGATTTTCCCATCCAAAGACCGCGGAGGCTTAGAAAAACCAAACCTTTAAGGGACTTGGTGAGGGAAACCCACCTCCACGTGGAGGATTTGATTTATCCGATATTCGTCCAAGAGGGGGAAGGGGTAAAGGTGGAAATCCCCTCGATGCCGGGTATTTACCGATTTTCCCCCGATACGGTGGTGGACGAGGTAAAAGAGGCGAGGGATTTGGGTATAAAGGGGGTGATACTGTTCGGGATACCCCCCTACAAGGATGAAGTGGGAAGTTCGAGCTGGAGTGAGGAGGGAATTGTTCAAAAAACCCTGCGGGTTTTGAAAAAGGAAGTTCCCGAAATGGTTTTAATCGCCGACGTTTGCTTTTGCGAATACACCTCCCACGGACATTGCGGGGTGGTGGTAAACGGCGATGTCGACAACGACGCAACCCTCGAGAATCTGAAAAAGCAGGCGGTTTCCTTAGCCGAAAGCGGTGCGGATATGCTCGCCCCTTCGGGGATGATGGACGGAATGGTAAAGGCGATAAGGGAAGCCCTCGATGGGGTGGGTTTTAGCCACATCCCGATAATGGCTTACTCGGCAAAATACTCCTCCGCTTTCTATGGACCCTTTAGGGATGCCGCCGAAAGCGCCCCCTCCTTCGGGGATAGGAGAACCTACCAGATGGACGTAGGTAACGCGAGGGAGGCTTTTAAGGAGGTCTACCTCGACATACTCGAGGGTGCCGACATCGTTATGGTAAAACCCGCCTTGGCTTATTTGGATGTTATAAAAACCATCAAGGAGAGCTTTCCCGTTCCGGTGGCCGCCTACAACGTGAGCGGGGAATATTCGATGGTGAAAGCCGCCGAGAAAATGGGATGGCTCGATGGCAAAAGGACTATGGTAGAAATCCTCTATTCGATAAAAAGGGCGGGAGCCGATTTGATACTCACCTACTTCGCCAAGGAGGCGGCTAAGCTGATAAACAAAGGGGAAATAGAAAGGTTCTTTTAGGAGCGGAGTATCATTTCGAGGAGTTTTAGAAGGGCTTCCTTTCCGCTTTCCTTATCCCTCGGGTCTAAGGGACACACGATGCTGTCCTCTATATCGGAGAGGTGGACCTTTATTTCCTCCAAGCTTTTGGCGTTGGGTTTGTCCAACTTTGTAACGCCGAAAACTATGGGGATATCGTAGTGAGCTTTTACGTTCTTGGCGAACTTTATAGCCTCTTCAACCGATTCGGGATTTTCGGCGTCCACGAGAACTATGGCGCCGAGGATACCCTTCTGTAGGATGTCGAGCATAAAGTCGAACCTCTCCTGCCCCGGTGTGGCGAAAAGGTGCACCTCCAAATCCTCGTTGATTTTCAGCTTACCCATGTCCATAGCCACGGTTGTGGTGGTTTTATCCTCCTTTATCCTCTCGGGGCGGGAGATTTTCTTATCGGTTAGGACGGGTTCTATTTCGCTAAGGGTTTTCACAAGTGTGGTTTTACCACTCCCGAAACTACCGGTGATAAGTATCTTAAAAGCCCTCTTAGAGATACCCATTGCCAATGAAATTATACCTAAACGGGGAAAATTTGTTATTCGTTTTCACAAAAGGGGAAAAAGTTTAAATCGGTTCCTATAATTGTTGTTTAGAAATGCAAAATCCCCAAGAGGTTTATTTAAGAAAGTGGCTCGAAACCGCCAGGCCGGTGGAGATAGTTATTGCCCTCTACCAAAAGATGGAACAACTCCTCGAGGACATCGTAAAACTCTACGAGGAGGAGGGGGAAAACAGGGACACCAAAAAGGAAATAGAGCTCGCCAATAGGGTTTCGGAAATCCTCTATTACCTGAAGGGAACCCTCGACCACAAGAAGGGGGGAGAGGTGGCAAAGGGTCTCAACGAGTTTTATGCGATATGCATCGCCCAACTTTCGAGGGCTATGAAGGATAAGGATGTGGAGCTCTACAAGGATTTATTAAAGGCTATAAGGGAAATGAGGGATGGATGGGAAGAGGTCGCAAAGAAAACCTAGCCGAAGGGTGGAACTGGAAGAGATTTTGGGCTTAATGGAAACCTATATAGAGGTTAAGGACTTTGAAAAGCTTAACGAACTGGCCCAACTCTTTGAGAAGAAGCTCGACTTGGCGCTAAAAGAGGGAAGTCTGGACGCCTCAACCCTTAAAAGGTTTACCGAGGTTTTAAAACACCTCGAGGAGAAAGCTATAAAGGCTAAGGAGGAACTCAAAGAGAGCCAAAAGGTTATGAAGAAACTAAAACACTACGGGGATTACTTTTAAGGTTTTTTCCCGCAAACGGGGCAGTTGGGATTTTTGTTCAACTTTACGGGGACGCATTGGTAGTTTCTCAAATCCACCAAGAGGGTTTTCCCCTTCAAGTTTTCCCCTTCGCCGGAAATCATCTTTATAAACTCCTGCACCTGTAGGGAGGCAACGGTTGCCACAGTTGTAACCGCCGTGGGGATGTTTTGGGTTTCGAGCTCCCTAAAGGTGTCCATATCCTTGGGGAACAAACATTCGAGGCAGGGGATATTCTCATCTTCGAAAAATGGGAAGGATGCAACCCATCCCTCCCAAGACCCGACGCCTGCGGAGATTAACCCCCTTTTTAGGTTATAACAAAGCCCGTTTAAGAGCTTTTTCGTTTCGAAGTTATCGGTGCAATCTATTACGATATCGACCTTGCCGACAAGGTATTTACCGTTTGCCGCCGTTAGGCGGGTATCGAAAACCTCCACCTTTAGGTCGGGGTAAACGGAGCGGAGCTTTTTTGCCGCCACCAAAGCCTTGCTCTTGCCCACATCGGCGTATCCGTAGAGGATTTGCCTATCGAGGTTGGAGTAGCTCACCCTGTCGTTGTCTATTAGAAGGAGGTTTTTTACCCCCAGGTGGGCGAGTTCGGTGGCTACAAAGGAGCCCAATCCCCCCAACCCCACCACCAAAACCTTTACCTCTTTTAGGATTTCCCTTATTTCCTCCGGAAATAGGTCTTTTTTTAACCCTTCCCCCGTTGTTGACATCACTTAAAAGAATACACTTTAATTGGAAAGTTTCGGGAGGAAACGGGAGGGTTTTAAACTTTTTACCCGATATGGTGGCAACCTTTTTATCGGTTTCCCGCTTTTTTCTCGCAACCTTAATCTTTTACGAAATCTATTATCAAAAAAAATACCTCTTATCGGCTTTTTTAATAATTATCGGGGCGATAACCGATTTTCTCGACGGATGGATAGCGAGAAATTTCAAACAAAAAACCCAACTGGGGGCTCAATTGGACCACATAGGGGACAAGTTTTTTGTCCTTTTGGCGTTGTTGGCCCTTTATCTAACCCACAGGGTGGAACTTTTGCCCCTACTCCTTTTGGCGGTAAGGGAGATAGGTATCACCCTTTTGAGGTTCTACGGTTTTGCATCCTCCGTGGGGACTTGGGGAAAGGTGAAAACCACAATAGAGTTTTTAGCCCTGTTTTTCCTCTGTGTGGAACCTTTTTTGGGAGAAATCCTTTTGTGGTTCGCGGTATTCCTCGCCTACCTTTCGGGGTTTCTGTATTTGAAAATACCCCAAAGGGTTGCGAGCCGTTAACCTTATAACCCCTTATGGAAATTTCTTCCCTCCTCGTCCAAACGGCGTTCGCCTACCTTTTAATCCTCTCGGTGGTTTTGTTCGACTTCAAAAACCGCATAGGGGTATGGAGGGAACTCCTACCGGTATCGGTTTCCTCGTTTTTACAACTCCTCTTTATAGGGTTCGTGATTTTAAACCTCGTAAGGTGGAACTACGGTTGGTTAATCCCTCTGGTGGTTCTAATAATGACCGTTAACGCCTCCTTTATAGCGTCCAAAAGGTTTCAACTTTCCGCCTACGGGAGGAAGGAGGTCTTTTTATCCGCCCTTGGTGCCATAGCGGCGGTGAATTATCCCCTTCTGGGTTCTTATATAGTTTTAGGTGTCATCGATTGGAACGCCCAGCAGGTTATCCCCTTTGCGGGACTACTTATAGCCGCCGGAATGAGGTCTATTTCCCTATTTTCCCAATACCTAAGGGATTTGCTCCTGAAGGAGAGGGGTATTTTGGAGGGTATGTTTGCGTTGGGAGCCCCTTCGGGGGTGGTAAAGGGCTACCTACTCAAAAAGACTATACCCCTAACCACGGTGGTTATAAGGGATATGTTGAAGGCGGCGGGGATAGTCCACATTCCCGGGGTGATGGTGGGGCTTTTGCTCGCCGGAGCCCACCCCTTGGTTGCCGCCTCCATGCAATTTTTGGTTTTGGCCTCTATGCTCTTTTCTATGTTCTTTACCCCTATAGTGTTCTACAGCCTTATAACGACCCTAAAGGGGGTTTATTTGGAAAAGGAAACCCCTTAGGGGGTAATCTCGTATTCCCACTCCACCTTTGCGGTTGCCTTTAGCATAGCCGAAACGGAGCAATACTTTTCCATCGAGAGTTTTATAGCCTGTTCTACCGCCTTTTGGGGGATTTGCCCTTTAAAGATGTAGCGCACCTTTATGTAGGTGTAAACCTTGGGGTGGGTATCCCTCCTTATGCCCTCAACCTCCACCTTGAAGTCCTCAACCTCGAGGCGTTTCTTTTTGAGTATGGAGATAACGTCCATAGCGGTGCAACCGGCTAGGGACATCAGGAGCAACTCCATAGGGGAGGGATATTCGCCAGTTCCGAAGGGGGGTTTTCCGTCCATTAAAATCTTTTTCCCATCCTCGTTTACCCCCTCGAATTTCATACCCTCGAGGTATTTGACCTCCACCTTTACCGGTTTGGGGGGTTGTTTTAGTTCCTTCATAAGGTGTTTTTATTGTTAACAAGACCCTTTTAGGTTTTCCGAAATTAATCGCAAAACCCCTTAGCGGAAGAATAATTAAACCTATGCAGAAGAAACTCCAAAAGGAACTTGAGGAACTCAAGAAAAAACTCCACGAGATGAGCGACCTGGTCGAGGAGGCTATCTCCAAGGCGGTGGAAGCCCTCTTTAACCAGGATAAAAAACTCGCCGAGGAGGTTATCAGGCTCGACGACAAAATAGACCTCTACGAGGTTGAAATCGAAAGGGCTTGCGTGAGGATTATAGCCCTCTACCACCCGGAGGCTTCCGATTTAAGGCTCGTTATGGGCGCCTACAAGGTGGTGAGCGATTACGAGAGGATTGGGGACGAGGCGGAAAATATCGCCCACAGGGTTTTAGAACTCCTAAAGGAGGGGATAAGGATAAAACCGCTCCAGTTCAAGTATATGGCGGAGGCGGTTAAGGATATGGTGGATATGGCTACCGCCGCCTTTTTCGACGGGGATGTCGAGCTCGCCAAAAAGGTAATAGAAAAGGACAACGTGGTGGACGAACTCTACCACTCCATAGAACGGGAGCTCATAACCTACGTCTTGGAAGACCCGCAGGAGTATCTAAAGGAGATATTCCCCTTGCTGTTCATAGCCCGCCACCTCGAGAGGATGGGGGACCACGCCGAAAACATAGCGGAGTTCACCTTCTACACCTCCGAAGGGGAATGGGTAAGGCACACCCCCATATTGGAAAGGGAGGAGGGCAAACCCTCGGAGGAAAAGTAGAATTTAACCCCTGATATGGTAAGGAATTTGTTAAAAACCCTTTTGGTGTTAGGTCTTATCACCTCCCCCTTCGGGGTTTTCAACTTCCAACCGACCTACGCGTGGAAATTGGTCGATGAAACCGTTGCGGTGGTAAACGGAGAACCTATCCTCCTATCGGATATAAAACTCTACGCCCTCCTCTTTGGGGAAAAGGACCCAAAGAAAGCCCTCGAGAAGCTTATCAACATCTACCTCGTAGCCCAATACGCCGAAAGTAGGGGGTTGGAACTCCCCCCTAAAAAGGTGCAGGAAATTGTGGAAAACTTCGCCAAAAGTCAGGGGATAAGCCTCGCAAAATTTTACGAGGAATTGCAAAAGTACGGTTTGGGAGGGGCTGTTTTCAACAACTTCGTCGAAAAGTACAACCTCTACGTGGGGGCTATTCAGCTCTTCGTAATAAAACCTTTAAAGGAAAATAAGGAGCTCGACCTCCTCGTGGCGGCAAAGTTGAAGGCAAAACCCGTTTATAGGTTAAAAATCCTCGCAATCCCCAAAAAGGTAGCCGAAAAAAACGAGGATTTGCTCCTCACAATGGACATAGACAAAATAGCTAAAAAACTCAATTTGGAACCCAACGAGATAACAGCCTCCCTTGACGAGTTAAAACCCCAATTTAGTTCCGTTGTGAGGAGGTTAAAGGAGGGTCAAACCGACTTTGCGGAGGATAAAAACAACCTCTACCTCGTAAAGGTTGAAAAGATAGAGTACAAAATCCCCGAAGGGGAACGGCAAAAGGCTTACCAGCAGGTGGTCGACGAAAAGGTCGAGGAGTTTATAAAGGAGTTAAAAAAGGACGCCGTTATCAAGATTGTTTCTCCCGAATTTCTTCAAACCTTTTCGAAAAAAGGCGGTCAACAATCCTAGCCTTCTCCTTTTCTATAGCCTCGCCGAGCTCCTTACCCTTTAACCCCCTTTCGAGGAAGGGTTTAACGTCCACCTTTACCTTGTAGGGTTTTAGTTCTTTTAGATAAAACCTAACGAGGTTTTCTATTCGACCGTTCCCTTTGGAGGCGATTATTAGCAGCGCCTCATCGGGGTATTTTTTCAGTTCCCTTAGAAGGTCGGAAGGTTTTTTCGCCTCCTTTAGGGTTTTTAGGATTTTTCCGTAGTTTTCCCTAACGGTTTCGTAGATTTCCCTCACCTTCGAAGGGGCGGAGAGTTCCGATAAAACCTTTAAGGCGTTTTCCTTTTTCAACCCCAATAGGAGTTCTACCAACAAAATCCACCCGGGGATGTTTATTTGGGGGAATTCCTCGAGGAGGTTTTTGAGTTTTTTGAGTTCCTCCCAACGGATTGAAGACCACTGAAACCCCTCGGGGAAAATCTGCTCGAGGATTTTGTAATCCTTGTAGAGTTTTAGAATTTCCAAAAATCTCGGTTCCCTCAAGGCGAGGCGGAGCTCGTTCGCCACCCTCCCCTTGGGGGCGTTTTTCAAAACACCGAGTTCCACCGCCCTCCGGAGGAGCGATTTGGTTCCCTTTGAGAGGTCGAAGCCGAACCTTCCGGCAAAACGCAAAGCCCTCAAAATCCTAATGGGGTCTTCGACGAAGGAGAGGGAGTGCAATACCCTTATCACCCCGTTTTTTAGGTCCTTTAGACCTCCGAGGTAGTCGATGAGCTCGCCGAAACTCCCCGGATTTAAGGCTATCGCCATCGTGTTTATGGTGAAATCCCGCCTAAAGATGTCCTCCTTTAGGGAGGCGGGCTCCACCTTGGGATATGCCCCGCTTTTTTCGTAGCTCTCCCTACGGGCGGTGGCGAACTCCACCTTTAAATTCCCCACCTTTAGGTGGGCTGTTTTGAACTCCTCGAAGGGGTGGTATTTAACCCCGTAGTGCTTTGCAACCGCCTCGGCGAGGTCTATGGCGTTCCCTCCCTCCACAACTATATCCAAGTCCCAAACGGGTCTGCCCAAGATTATGTCCCTCACCACCCCGCCGACTATGTAGGCTTTCATACCCAACTTTTGGGCTATTTCCCCCACCGTTTTTGCGAAATCCTCAACGTTTTGGGGTAGTTTTAACTTTAAGGTTTTGCCCCCTTCGGGGGTTTCCTCAACTATATTCCTAAAAATGTCCAAACGGGTTATTACCCCTTTTACCTTACCTTTGTCGTCGACAACGGGGATTAATTTCTGACCGAAACGGGAGAGGATTTCCTCCGCATCCCAAATGGTATCCTTCAAATGCAAAACCTTAACGTCGGTTGTGGCCACCTCTTCGACCTTTACCCCTTCGGGGTTTTCCAAATGCTTTAGAGCCTTTAAGAGGTCCTTTTTAAAGACCACCCCCACGGGGCGGTTTTCATCGTCCACAACCGGCGCACCGGCAAATCCGAAATCGACCAACTTTTGGAGGGCGCTCTTTATACTTTCATCCCTCCTCACCACGAGGGGCGGGGAGGATATGAAATTTTCGAGATAGATATTGGGGAGCTTCCCGCTCAAAACCTCGAGGAGCCTACGCTTTACCCTTTCGGCGGGTATTCCGCTAACCTTTAGGGAGGAAGCCTCCCCGTGTCCACCGCCGCCGAGCCGTTTTAGAACGTCGGAGGTGTCAAAATCGGGGTTATTCGCCCTCCCGAACACGTAGGTTTTATTCCCCGCCTCGTAGATTACAAAAAAGCCGTCAACATTTTCTGTAAATTCCTTGAGTTTGTAGACCAACTCCTGGAACTCGGGGAAGTAATCCTCCCCTTTAAAGGTTGCAACCGCAACCCTAAACCCCTCGGGGGTCCTTAAATACTCGATACCCTTTAAGAGGTCGTAAACAACCCTTAGCTCCTCGGCGGAAAGCTTTTCGTTCAAAAACCTATTTAGGGTTTCCAAGGAAGCCCCCTTCTCCAAGAGGAACGCCGCCGCCCTCAAATCCCTCGGGGAGGTTCCCAAATGGGTGAAGTTTCCCGTATCCTCGTAAATACCGAAGAGCAACAGGGTCGCCTCTTGGGGGGTTAAATCTATTCCCCTTTTTTGGATTTCCTCGACCACCAAGGTGGTGGCGGCACCCACCCGCTCCAACTTGAGGTTTCCGTTCAAGGAGCAACCCCTGTGGTGGTCCCAAACCTCGAGACTTCCGTATTGGGGAACGAAGGGTAAACGCTCCACCGAACAGGTGTCGACCAAAATAAGTGTTTCCACCTTTTGGGGAGGGTTTTTTATCAACCTAAATAGGGGTTTGAAGGCTTTAAAAACCGCCGAGGCGCTCTTTGAGAGCTGTTTCGGTTCGAGGAGGTAGGCATCGGGATAGAGCTTTAAAACGCCGAAAGCCGCCGAAAGGGCATCCAGGTCGGCACCTACGGGCAAAACTACGAGTTTCATAATTTTTAATAAAAGGTTAATCCCCGCGCGGAGCGCGGGCGTCTTTTTTATTATTAACTAATACTTTGGTGCTAAAGGCCTATATCTTTCCTCCCGGGGGAGGTTTGGAGCGGCTCGAGAACAGGGACGAAATATTAAAACTTTCCAAAAAAAGTAAGGTTTTGTGGATAGACGTAAGGGAACCCACCGAGGAGGAACTCTCCTTCCTCGAAAGGGAATTCGGATTTAGGGAACCCCCGAAGGAGGTTTTCGAGGATATAGAAATCTCTTCGAGGTTTTTCGAGGGAAAGGACTTCCTCTATGCGGTTTTTACCTTTTTGGTCCAACACAAGGACGAAGTTTTTTCCGAACCGGTGCTGTTCTACTTTAAGAACAATATCCTTATCACCCTTAGGTATCGGAAAATCGTCACCTTTTCGATGTTTAAAAGGATTATCCGAAACAGGAGGTTGACCTTCAACTTCCCCGACCAGATTTTAACAGAGCTTTTAAACCTCGAGGTGGAGAGGATAGGGAACCGCCTTGAGCTGATAGGGAAAAGGATTAGGAGCATCAGGAAGGAGATATTCGAGGAGCAATCGCCCGATATTATCAAAGACCTCGCCTTTTTGGACGAGCTAAACCTAACCCTCCGGGAGTCGATAAACGAAAAGCTTCGGATACTGCACAAGCTCTCGCGGAGTGCCAAGCTCAACAACGTGACCAAACGGGAGCTAAAGCTTATAGTGGAAGACCTCCACGCCCTCGCCGATTACTCGACCATTTATATGGAAAAAATAGACAGCGTTCAGGAATCCCTTTTAGGTCTTATTACCATAAAGCAGAACGAAACCTCCCAAATATTCGCCTTTATCGCAACCCTTTTCCTACCGCCCACCCTTATAGCGAGTATCTACGGGATGAATTTCGACTTTATCCCATTCCTCCACAACCCCTACGGCTTTTGGATAGCGGTCTTTTTTATGGTGGCCGTTACCGGCGGGATGCTCTTCTGGCTTAAGGTAAAAAGGGTTATTTAAAAAACTTTAAGGGTGCCAAAAGTTCTTCTATTCCCTTTTTGGGAAAATAAAAGGTATGCAACTGGAAACTTTCTTAAAAACGGTAGCCCAAAATGTCGATAAGAAAATAGACGAGCTTTTAAAACCCTTCGAGCCGAAAATCCTCTACGACGCAATGGTTTACTACCTCAAAAACGGGGGTAAGAGGATACGCCCCGCCCTCGTAGCCCTCGGAGCCTACATTACGGGGGGACATCCCGAGGACGCCCTCACGGTGGGAACCGCTATAGAGTTCATCCACAACTATTCCTTAATCCACGACGACCTCCCCGCGATGGACAACGACGACATCAGAAGGGGTAAGCCCTCGTGCCATAAAGTTTTTGGCGAGGATATAGCCATATTGGCGGGAGATGCCCTCCTCACCTACGCCTTTCAGATATTAAGCCAAAAGAACCTATACAAGAACGTTTCGGCGGACAAACTCCTCGATATTTCCAACCTGATAGCCCGCAAGGCGGGGATAGAGGGGATGGTCAAAGGTCAGGTTATGGACGTTAAAAAGCTCGGAGACCTCGAGGAGATAGCCACCTACAAAACCGCCGCATTAATAGAGGCTTCCCTCGTTTCGGGTGCAATGTTGGGCAACCCCACCGAGGACGAGCTCCGTTTACTTTCCGCCATAGGTAAAAAAATCGGTATCCTTTTCCAAATAGTGGACGATATCCTCGACAAGGAGGGTTATTACGAAGAATTTGGCGAGGACGGGGCTAAGGAGATAGCCAAAACCTTCGCCTCTATGGCCATTCAAGAAATAAGGGCTTTGAACAAACCCGATAAAACCGCCCTGCTCGAGCAACTGGTCTATTATCTCCTAAACCGCACCAATTAACCCCCCCGAAGGGGGCTTTTTCTTTTGGTTTTAAAATAGCAAGTTAATGTTAAAAAAGCCCAAAATATCGATAATAGGCAGCGGCAAAGTAGGGGAAAACGTAGCCTACTACACCGCCATTAAGGGTCTCGGGGATATCTACATATTCGGAAGGGCTAAGGAGGGGATACACAAGGCAAAGGGTATAGCCTACGACATCAACGAGATGGTTTACCTCCTCGGGCACGATATAAGGGTGAAGGGGATTTCTTACAACGAGGAGGGTTGGGAGGCTTTAACCGATAGCGACATCGTTGTAATAACCGCCGGGGTTCCCCGCCGCCCCGGTATGAGCAGGGAAGACCTTCTAAAGGTAAACCTCGACCTCGTTAAATACTTTTCCGAACAGATAAAGCTTTACGCACCCAACGCCATAGTGATAGTCGTCTCCAATCCGGTCGATGTTCTCACCTATATGACCCTCAAATTCACCGAGTTCCCCAAGGAGAGGGTTATGGGTATGGCGGGGGTTCTCGACACCGCGAGGATGAAGGAGGTACTCTACAAAAAGGCGGAACAGGAACTTAACAAGGTTTCTATAAAGGACATAAAAGCCCTCGTATTGGGAACCCACGGGGATACGATGGTACCCGTTTTATCCAAAACCTTTATAGGAAATACGAACATACGTTTCCTATTTGGGAAAAAGGACTTGGAGGAGATAGTCGAAAAGACCAAAAAGGGAGGGGGAATTATCGTTTCCTATATGGGGACTTCCGCCTACTCGGCTCCCGCCGCGTCGGTTGTTGTCATGCTCGAAAGTATAGTAAAGGACCTCCACAGGATACTCCCCGCCTCCGTTTACGTGGAGGGGGAGGTTGCCGACTGGTTCGGGTTTGAAGATGTTTGCGTCGGATTGCCGGTAATGCTCGGCAGGAAGGGGATAGAGGACTACGAACTGGTCACCCTCAACGCCCGGGAGCTAAGGGAACTACAAAAGTCGGCCCAACACGTTAAAAACACCATAAAGTTGGCGGAAACCTTGATTTAAACCTTTTAAAGGTCAAAAAATCTTTTGTCCCCTTTAAGGTTTTAATCCTTTATGGAACTCTGCGAGAGGTTCAAAAAAATAAAACTCCTCCTGTCGGATGTCGACGGAATTATGAACGACGGGAGGATTTATTACCTTCCCACCCCCGAAGGGGTAGAGGTTGCAAAATTTTTCAACGTTAAGGATGGTCTCGGCATAAGACTCCTCCAGGTGGCGGGTATAAAGTTCGGGATAATCACCGGCAGGAGCGACAAAGTAGTAATTAAACGCTGTAAAGACTTGGGTTGCGACTACATCTTTACCGGAGTAAAGGACAAGGGTAAGGTTATCGATTTAATAACAAAGGATGCCGCCCTTCGGGCGGAGGAAATCCTCTACGTAGGGGACGACCTAAACGACCTACCCGCCTTTAGAAAAGTGGGACTTTCGGCAACCGTTTCCGACGCCCCCGAGGAGATAAAAAATGCGGTCGATTACATCGTTCCCCTCAAAGGTGGCGAAGGTGTTATAAGACACCTCGTGGAGAAAATCCTAAAGTGTAAAAACCTCTACGGGGAAACGGTTGAAAAGTTTTTAAAACACTTGGAGGAAGGGGAAAAATTAAGCGGAGGATAATATCATTTGGGTGGTTAAAATTTGGTCTATCTTAGCCTGGATATTTTGAAGACTTGCCACATAGGTCTCAACCGAGGCGAACCTCTTTTTCAAAAATTCCTGCTTGTGCATTAAATACTCTTGGTAATCCTCGATTTTTTCCTCTATACGTTTTTCTTCATCCCTGTAGCCCTCTATCAGTGGTTCGACGTAAGCCTTTTCGGTGGCGAGCTCCGCGAGCTCTTTACCCTTTTGCATAACCTGGTAGAGGATGTCCCACTTTTCCTTAGGTTCCTTTTGTAGGAATTCAAGGAGTTTGCTCTCGTTTAGCTGAACCGTTCCGTCGTTCTCGTTGTAGTCGATTAGGTTGTAGGAAGCGGCCGTTTCATCGGTTAACAGAGGCTCGAATATCCTTTGAAGCCTGATTTTCAACTCCTTAAGGCTGTAATCGGAAATCTTGGGACCTTGGACTTTATCGCCGTTTCTCACTATCTTGGTGAGGTCGTTTATCTTCCTGATTACGTCGTTTACCTTTTCGACGAATTTCTTAAAGACATCGGCTATTCCTTGGTAATCGGTGGTTATGTTGAATTGGAAATCTCCCGCCTTTTTAACCTTTAGCTTTACACCGGGGAATATGTTGGTAAAGGTATAGCCGGGGTCGTCAAAGGTCGAATCCCCTATTTGGATTTCGGAGTTTTTAGCACCTTGAAGGATGTAGTAATCTCCCAAAACCTCTTCCAGTTCTCCGCTATTGTAAGGACCGCCCGCATCGCTTTCGTCGGTGGAAGCCTTTACATCCCTTTCCATAATGGCAAATCTATACCCGTTTCCGGTGTACATCGTATAGGCGTGTAGATAAGGTCCTATATCGGGGTCGTTGTTTATTTGGTCTATCAACGATTGGAGGGTATCCCTTCCGTAGAAGGTAAAGGTCTTTTGTATCGTGTCCCCGTTGACGGGGTGATAGGTTAGGGTTAGGTGATACTCCTTATCGGGGTTGTCGGGGTTAAACTGTTCGTCCAAAGACTTGAATTCCCTCGAGAAGTAGTCTATCTCTATTTGGGCAACCTTGTTGACCTTACCTTGGGCTACGTATTCGGGAATGTCGTTTTTTATCAATTCCACGTCCACAATATCGGGGGTTAGGTTATCCACTTTCTTTTTGTTGAACCAGTCATTTTCGTTTATCCCCCCGACAAAATCGACCAGGTCGGTGAGTTTATCCTTTAATTCGTTCAAATATTTAATTTTTTGGTCTATTACCTTTTTTTGGTATTCCAATCTTTGCAAACGTAAGCTTTCAACCTTCATAATTCCGTCGAGGAGCGTTCCCCAGTCGAACGCCCCGGTAATATTCGGATAAAAGAATTCTCCAGCCATATTTTTCCTCCTACTA
>CAZNBH010000007.1:10510-15965 GCA_964571355.1 uncultured Aquifex sp. | reverse complement strand
TTCGGGGTCCCCGGTGATAATAGCCTCCGCAACGGGGGATAGTTTTTCCTTCCTTTCCGGCAATAGGTTTTCAAATGCGGTGTGAACCGCCGAGGTGTGCCTGTTAAAGGTTTCCCAAAAGTGGTTTTCGTCTTTGAAATTTAGAGCCTTTACGAGGAAGGGAACATCGGACCTTTTGAGGTTTTGGGTTTGTATGCAATCCTTCAATTGGAGCCGATGTTCGAGCTTCCTCAAAAAGGTATAGGCCTTTTCGAGGTTGTAAGCCTCTTCGTCGCTGAAAACACCTTTTTGGTGGAGCTTCCATATAGCCCTAAAGGTGTTTCTCTCCCTTAAAAAGGGGGTATCCTTCCCCAACAGGATTTGCAAAGCTTGAACGGTAAACTCGAGTTCCCTAATCCCCCCTTTGGCGGTCTTCAGGTTTATTTGATTGAGGATTTTTTTCTTCGAGAGCGCTTCCATTTTTTTCTTCATAAGGCGGATTTCTTCTATAACCTTGGGGTCGGCGGGTTGTTTGTAAACGAAGGGGAGCTGGACGTTTTCCCAAAACCAGTCGTAGAGCCTTTGTTCCCCCGCCACAAAGCGCGCCCTTAGGAGGGCAAACCGTTCCCAAGTTCTTCCGTAGCTCTCGTAATAGGTCTCGGCGCTCACCAGTGACATGGTAATGGGTCCGCTTTTTCCGAAGGGTCTAAGGTCGAGGTCTACCTCGTAGGGTTTCCCCTCCGGGGTCACAGCGGTTAGGATAGAAACGGTATCCTTGAACACCCTCTCGAAAAATTGGGGTATTGTTAAAGTTCCCGCCTTCCCCTTGTCGGTTTCGTGCAAAAAGATTAGGTCGATGTCGGAATAGTAGTTGAGCTCCTCGCTTCCGAGCTTCCCCAAGCCGAGGATTAACCCCCCTATTACATTCCCCGAAGGGCTTAGGGGTTCTCCGTACTTATTTATATTTCGTCGCAAAGCCTCCCTATAGGCGTATTCGACCAACGCATCGGCGAGGTGGGAGTATTCGGCTAAAATTTCCTCCAAGGTAGCCGTTCCCAAAATCTCCTTGGAAAAGATTCTCAAAAGTTCGTAATGCCTGTAAAAGGCGAGGAGTTCCGATACGTCCCCAAAGCGGTCGGAAAATTTTTTCAGTTCCCTTAAGTAGGTATCCTTTTTTTTGAACTTGTACCACAAACCGGGGAGGTTTTCCTCGAACGCCGTTGGGTGTTTTATCAAAAACTTCCTCAAACACGCCGATTGGTCCAAAATTTTCGCGAGCAAAACGAACCTACGGGGGTTCAAATATTCCAATAGGGTTTGGGGGTGGGGGTGGTTTTTCAGAATCTCCTCGAGGGAAAACTTAACGAGGTCGAAGTTGTAGGTTTGCTCCTCGGCGAGTTTCAACCAATCGGCGGGAATTTGTCCCAAAGCCATTCCGTCAACGGGGAAATTTTAAAACTTTTCCCCCATAAGGTGCGAAACTTTTCAAAACCATACCCCTCGGGTGGTTTTGAAATAAACCTAAAAACCTTATGAAGGAACGCTACACCTTCGAAGACCTAAAGGAGATTATGAAAGAACTCCGCCAAAAGTGTCCTTGGGATAAAAAGCAAACCCACGAGAGTTTAAAGAAATATCTCATTGAGGAAACTTACGAGGTTATCGATGCCATAGATAAAAAGGACTGGGAGGCTTTAAAGGAGGAGCTGGGAGACCTCTTGCTCCAACCGGTTTTCCACGCCCGCATAGCCGAGGAGGAGGGGAAGTTTACCATCGACGACGTTGTAGACCACCTTTGCAAAAAGCTTATAGAGAGACACCCCCACGTGTTTGGGGAAGAGGAGGCTAAAACCGCCGAGGAGGTGCTAAAAAATTGGGAAAAACGGAAGTTGGAAAAAAGGAAATCGGTCCTCGAGGGGGTTCCCAAACACCTCCCCGCCCTTATGAGGGCTGAAAAATTGCAAAAGAAAGCCTCAAAGGTTGGTTTCGATTGGAAAAACCTCGAGGAGGTAGAAAAAAAGGTTAACGAGGAGTGGAACGAATTTTGGGAGGCGGTCCAAAGCGGGGATAGGGAGAAAATAGAACACGAGTTCGGGGACTTGTTATTTGCCTTGGTAAACCTCGCGAGGTTCTTGAATATAGACCCCGAGGAAGCCCTCCAAAAGGCAAACGAGAGGTTTATAAGGAGGTTTTCCTACGTTGAGAAAAAGGTAAAGGAGAGCGGTAAACCTTGGGAGGAATTCACCTTGGAGGAGTTGGACCGCTTTTGGGAAGAGGCTAAAAAACAAACCGAATAAGTTTTGGGGTTAAAATTCCCATTACCTAAAGGAGGTATAGGGGTGATAAAAAAATTCTTGCCCGCTTTGGGATTTTTCGGCATTTTAACCCTCGGTTATTCCCAAGGTTTGGTTTGCGTCAACGGGGACGAGCTTTTAAAGGACTCGGTTTACGCCGCCCAGTTGAAGCAGCAACTCGAGGAGGAGCAAAAAAAACTGCAGGAAAAGTATAAAAAACTCGCCCAGCAAATAGTTGAAAAGTTGAAAAAGCTTCAAAAGGAACTCCAAAGCGGATTGCTCTCCGATAAAGCCAAGCAAGAAAAGCAGCAGGAGTTTGTAAAGCTCCAGCAACAACTACAACAACTACAGTTCCAAGCCCAAATGGAGGGGCAACGGCTCGTTATGGAAAAGTTAAAACAGTTGGACAAGCTTACCAAAGCCGCTTTAAAGGCGTTGGCTCAAACAGAAGGCTTCGAAGCGGCTATAGACTGCAAAAGTCTCCTTTATTACGACCCCTCCATAGATATAACCAAAAAGGTTGCCAAGGTCTTGGACCAACTCGCCTCGAAGGGTCAAAAATAACCTTTCACTCCCTTTTTGGGTTCTTTTTTAAAATACTCCCGCTATGGGTGAGAGGATTGATATCAACCGCATAGCGAGGGATATGTTCATACTCCACAAGGGTGAACCCTACAAGGTGGTCGACTACGAACACGTAAAACCGGGAAAGGGACAGGCATTCGTAAGGGTAAAGGCTAAGAATATGAAAACCGGCAACGTTGTTGAAATTACCTACAAGGCTTCCGATACCATAGAGCTCGCCGATTTCGAGCAGCGTTTTGCCGAGTATTCCTATAGCGATGGCGACTTTTACTACTTTATGGATAAAAATACCTACGAGTTAATACCGGTTCCCGCCGACGCCATAAAGGATAAGGTCGGGTTCCTCAAAGAGGGAATAGATGCGGTCGTCTATTACTACCAAGGTCAACCCATAGGGATAGACCTACCGAAAACCGTAGAGCTCAAAGTTGTGGAAACCGAACCGGCGCGTGATACCGCCGGAGGCGGCACCAAACCCGCAAAGCTCGAAACCGGCTTGGTCATTCAGGTTCCGATGTTTGTCAAGGAGGGTGATATAGTAAAAGTAAATACCATTACCGGACAATACGTCGAGAGGGTAAACAAATAATGGATAAGGAGTTTATAAAGGAACTCATCAGGTTGCTCGATTCCTCTTCCCTCACAAAGTTCGAATACAAAACCGACCAATTCGAGTTGAAGATAGAAAAGGAACCACCCAAGGTGGTGGTTTCCGAGGGTAGTCAAACCGCCGAGGTGGTACCCGCCCAAAAGACCCCCTCCGAGGGAGATTTCAAGACCGAAAAGATACTCCCCCCTTCGGAGGATGTTGAAACCCCGGAGGAAAAACTCCACGTGATTAAATCCCCATTGGTGGGAACCTTTTACAGGTCGCCCGCACCGGGAGCTCCCCCCTTTGTGGAGGAGGGCGATATAGTCTCCCCCGGTCAGGTACTGTGCATTATAGAAGCCCTTAAGGTTATGAACGAAATAGAGAGCGACGTAAGGGGTAAGGTCGTTAAAATCCTCGTCGAAAATGGTCAACCGGTCGAATACGGTCAACCCCTATTTTTAATAGATACAAATGTGTAATCCCCTCGAAGTTTTTAAAAACCTCTTCACCTTTAGGGATTTTTTGGATATAGCAACCCTTACAGGGGTTTTTTACCTATTTTTTCAATTCCTGGTAAGGTACAGGGTTTTTAAACTCCTATTGGTGTTTGTATTTTTCATCCTCCTATGGGTGGTGGCAATCCTACTCGACCTTAGGGCGTTGACCTGGCTACTCGAACAGGTTTGGGCGATTTCACTCTTTGCCCTCGTCGTTATATTTCAGCCCGAGCTTCGTAGGGCTTTTCAGAGCTTCGGCGGTAGGGGTATTTTCTTCCACCGCTATAGCAAAACCAAAACTGTTAAGAAGGTTATCAAAGCGATAAGCTACATGGCGGAAAAGCAGATAGGCGCCCTAATAGTTTTTGAGAGGAATATCCCGGTGGTGAACCTAAGCGAGGGTTGTATTAAACTCGACGCACTCGTTTCACCCGAGTTGCTCATAACGATTTTTTATCCCCTTACCCCCCTCCACGACGGTGCCGTGATTATACGGGGTAACCGCATCACCTACGCCTCGTGCGTTTTGCCCCTCGCCCAAGGGGTCGAGTTGGACTCCAAGCTTGGAACCCGCCACAGGGCGGCTTTAGGAATTACCCAAAACAGCGATGCCATAGCGGTGGTCGTATCGGAGGAAACCGGTCAAATCTCCCTGGCGGTGGGGGGGAAGCTATACCGAAACCTTACCGAGGAGGAGCTAAAGGAAATCCTCTTTAAGGAACTCGGAATAGAGGAAAAACAATAGGGGGCTAAACCTCAATTACATCCATATCGTCGACCGCTAGGGTTTCTACCCCCGTTTTTTCGGTTATCTCCTTTGCCACCTTGAAGGGGTTTTTCTGGAGCATTTCGAGCGAATAATGGGTTATCAAAGCCCTTTTTGGAACCTTTTCGAGGAGGATTTTTTCCACGTCCTCCACCGAAAGGTGCTCTATATTCGGTCTTTTCCTATAAAAGGTGGCGTTGAATATCATTAGGTCGACCCCCTCGGGGAGGTACTCAAGCCAGTAATCCTCAAACCTCCCGCAGGGGATATAAACAACCCTTTTCCCTTCGGAGGAAAACTCCAACGAGTAAACCTCCACCCTGTGGTGGTTGTGTTTGTGCAACACCCTTAGGGTTAAATCACCTATTTGGAACTCCTTTTGAGGTTCGAGGATTTCCCTCTTTACCAAACTTTGGATATAGGGCAAAACGACCCTTTTTTCCCCTTCGAGGGCATCCCTCGGGGCAAAAAGCTTAACCCCTTTCCGCTTACCGCTTTCGGTGGCGCTTTCCAAAATCGTATTTACATCGGCCGAATGGTCCAAGTGCAGGTGGGACAATACCACGGCGTTTAAATCCTTCCACGGCTCGTAGGGGGTGTTAAAAAAGTAAACGAAAGCCCCCGGTCCCGGGTCTATGTGAACGAGGGTTCTCTTTTCCCTCAAAAGGATTCCCCCCGAGTTCCTTATCCTTTTAAAGGTTACGGTTCTGCCTCCCGCCGTTCCGAGGAAAAAAAGCTTCAT
>CAZNBH010000007.1:0-10410 GCA_964571355.1 uncultured Aquifex sp. | reverse complement strand
AATAAAACCTAAAGCGTTCCTATGAAGGTTTTTTTCTCCCTCGGAGACCTATCGGCGGAAAATATCCTCTACCACCTCCTACCGTACCTCCCGAAGGATTGGGAAATTTACACCCTAACGGGGAAGAAAACGGAAAAAATCCTAAAGTCGGTCGGGAGGATAGAGGATATAACCGCAACGGGTATTTTCGAGGTTATCCCCAAACTTGGAAGGATATTGAGAACAAAGAAACGGGTGGAGGAATTTATAGAAAGGGAAAAACCCGACCTGGTCGTTTTAATGGACGCACCGGGGTTTAACCTCCCCCTCCTAAAAAAGGTTAAAAAACTCGGCGCCCGAAGGGTGGTTTACTTCGTATTACCCCAAATTTGGGCTTGGAAGGAAAAGAGGAAATACGTCCTCGCCGAGTATTGCGACGCACTTATTTCTATCCTCCCCTTCGAGGAAAGGTTTTTCAAAAACCTAAAGGGGGCAAGGTTTTTCTACGTGGGACATCCATCGGTGGAAATATTGGAAAAATCCCTCCAAGGGTACGAAGGGAAGAAACCTTTTAAGGAAAAGTATTTCGTTATCTTCCCCGGTAGTAGGAGGAACGAAATAAAGAAACACCTTAGGGTGCTCGAAAGAACCGTTCCCGTTGCGGTCAAGGAGTTCGGTCTTACACCTGTTGTTTTGACCTTCAAAGGTTTTAAGGAGATTCTCCGCCCCTTGAGGAGGTTTGCAAAAACCGTTTACCTCGATACCGAACCCTCCAAGGGGTATTGGATAATAAAAAATGCCCGTTTCGGTTGGATAAAATCGGGAACGACCGCCTTCGAAACCGCCCTTTTGGAAACACCCCACCTGACCTTTTACCGCTTAAATCCCCTCACCTACCTTATAGCAAAGAGGCTTGTAAAGGTTTCCCATATTCACCTCGCAAACCTCGTTTTGGGGGAGGAGGTTATCCCCGAATTGGTTCAAAACTCGTTTACCCCCGAAAGGTTGATAAGGGAGACCTACCGAACCCTCGAAAGGGAGGACTACCAAAAAACCCGTTTCGAGGAGCTAAAAGGCATCTTAAGACCCGCAAAGGGTTCGGTATTGGAAAACGTAGCAAATCTATTGGAGGAGATAGGAAAAGGAAAACTTTAAGAGGTTTCCCTTATTTCTACAGCCCTTTTGTGGGCGGTTAAACCCTCGTATTTTGCCAATACCTTTGCGGGGTCTTTGACCTTCTCAAAACCCTCGTGGGAAACGTATAAAACCGAACTCCTCTTTAGGAAATCGTAAACCCCTAATGGTGAGTAAAACCTCGCCGTTCCACCGGTGGGAAGGGTGTGGTTGGGACCTAAAACGTAATCCCCAAGGGGTTCGGTTGTGTAGCTACCCAAAAAGATAGCACCGGCGTTCTTCAATTTGGGGAGCAAATCCCAAGGTTTTTCCGTCATCACCTCGAGGTGTTCGGGGGCTATTAGGTTTGCCAAACGGCAAGCCTCTTCGAGGTTTTCCACGACAAAGATGGTTCCCCAATTTTCGACCGACCTCTGGGCTATTTCCCTCCTCTCGAGGGTTTCCAGTTGCCTTTCCACCTCTTTTTGGATTTTTAAAGCGGTTTCGAAGCTGTTGGTCACGCAAAAGGGACCCGCCAGTTCGTCGTGCTCCGCCTGCGATAGGAGGTCGGCGGCGACCCAGGCGGGGTTTGCCGTTTCGTCGGCTATAACCAGTATTTCGGAGGGTCCCGCCACCATATCGATATCGACAACCCCGTAGAGGAGCTTTTTGGCGAGCGCTACGTAGATATTACCGGGTCCCACTATTTTGTCAACTTTGGGAACGGTTTCGGTTCCGTAAGCCAAGGCGGCTACAGCTTGAGCCCCTCCTATTCTAAAGACCTTGTCCACCCCGGCGACGAAGGCGGCGGCAAGGGTGGCGGGGTTCGGATTGGGGGAAACCATTACGATTTCCTCAACGCCGGCGACTTTGGCCGGTAAGGTGTTCATCAAAACGGTCGACGGATACTGCGCCTTTCCACCGGGAACGTAAATTCCAACCCGCGATAGCGGGCTTACCTTTTGCCCCAAAATAATTCCTTCAATCTCTTCGATGAAGAAGCTATTTTCGAGTTGTCTCTCGTGGAACCTCCTAATGCGGGCGGCGGCAAATTCGAGGGCATCCCTCAAATCGGAGGGAATACTTTCGTAAGCTCTTTTTAGTTCCGAATAGGGTATTTCGAACTCCTCGGGGCGGGTAATGTTCGCTTTGTCAAACCTATTGGTGTATTCGATTAAAGCCTCGTCCCCCCTTTGTTTTACATCGTTTATTATCCCTTTAACGGTTTTTTCGTATTCCTCGGAAAGGATTTCTCCCCTGTTTTGTACCCTCTTTAGGTGGGGATTTTCCTCCCAAATCAACCCCCTTAGGTCGACTATTTTCATAACTTGCCTATTGTAGGACTTAAAATTTTGCTTATAAATGCAAAATAACTCTTGGAAGGTCGGGGCGTTCGTCACCGTTGCATCGCTAACCTTCGCCGGTGTTGTCCTCTTTTTCGGCGAACTGCCCCTTAAAAAGGATACAGTCGAATACTACGCCTATTTTAAAAATGTTTCGGGTTTATCCAAAGGTGCGGACGTTAGGGTTGCCGGCGTAAAGGTCGGTAAGGTGAAAGACCTCGTTCTCGAGAACGGAAAGGTTAAGGTTATCCTCGAGGTAAAAAAGGGGGTTCCCGTATTTTCCGATGCGGTTGCAAAAATAGAGAGCCTCGGTCTTTTGGGGGATAAATACGTAGAAATCGACCCCGGTCATCCATCGAGCGGGAAACTAAAACCCTTTTCGGTAATAGCCCATACCCGTCCCCCCGTGGATACCTCCAAGTTGGTCGAAGCCCTAACCCGAACCTCCGAGGATATAGATAAGCTTTCCAAATCCCTCTACGCGTTGGTCGAAAGCAACAGAAAACAATTGAAGGAACTGATAACAAACCTCAACCTTTTGGCGGAAAACTTAAACCGTATCTCGGAGGAGAACAAGGAAAACCTAAAACAAACGTTGGAAAATATAAAAACCCTTACCCTAAGGTTGGACAAAAGCCTTCCCACCCTGACCGAGCAGTATACGAAACTGGCTAAAAATCTAAACACCCTCGTGGTGGAAACAAAACCCCAACTCAAAGAGGTCCTTAAAAACCTTGCCACCCTTTCGAGGACTTTGAAGGAGGACGTTCCAAAATTGGTTAAAAGTTTGGAAAGAACCACCGACGTGTTAGCCCAAAACAGAAACCAAATAAGGAAAACCTTGGAAAATTTGGCACAAATAACGGAAAAAATAAACAAAGGTCAGGGTACCTTGGGGAAATTGGTAAACGACCGCAAGCTATACAAGGAGTTAACCCAATCGGTTAAAGCCCTCGGTCAGGCTTCCAAGGTTGTTTTAAATACGAAGCTCCACGTGGAGGCTTTCGCCCAATACGAAACCGAGGGGGATAGCAAGGCGGGCGTTAACCTTATGATTCAGCCCGATAGGCATAAATACTACTTAATAGGTATCGTTGGCGACAGTGCCGGAAAGGTTACCAAAAAGACCTATTACGAAAACGGTCAGCCCTACGAGGTTACGGAGAAGGAGTACAAGCCCGAGTTTAACGTCCAATACGCCCGAATCTTTACCGATAAGTGGCTTCACCCCGGCTCTTCGATAGTTTTGAGGTTCGGTATCAAGGAGAGCACCGGAGGGGTTGGTCTCGATTACGTTTACAACCCCAAACTGATGTTTACCTTCGATATTTGGGATTTCGGAAGGGAGGACCACCCCAACGAGGATTTAAAACCCAATACCGAGTTAGGGTTTAAATACTTTGTATTTGGCCCCTTCTTTATAAAGGCGGGCGGATACGACCTTTTAAACGAAAAGTACCGCTCGGTTTTCATAGGTGGAGGAATGTCCTTCACCGACAACGACCTCAAATACCTCATGGGTGGAATGAAATTGGGTTCCTTTTAGAGGTTTTGTGCTCTTTTCCCTTGCCTTTTTCGGGTGAGGGGTCAACAATTGACCCCTATGGTAACGAAGGAAGAAATATTAAAAGCCCTCGAGGGGGAAGATTTAAAGGATTTGGGTTTAAACGCCACACTTAGGGATATAACAAAGGATGTTTTTGTAGACCCCGAGGGGAATGTAACCCTGCAGATACTTTTACCCCGTAGGGGGATAGAGGATATTCTCAAACTCAAATTGATGAACGCCCTTTCCGATTTCGAGGACCTAAAAGGGGTTAAGGTTCAATTCTTCGCACCTTCGGCGGGAAACCAACAACCGCAACAACCCCCGCAGTTTGGTGGTCCCCAAATCCCTACAATGGGTCCCGGATTACCCCCTAAAAGAAAGCTCCCCGGTGTAAAAAGGATTATCCTCGTAGGGAGCGGTAAAGGCGGGGTGGGAAAATCGACGGTTGCGGCAAACTTGGCGGTTGCCCTGAAAAACATCGGTTATAGGGTTGGATTGCTCGACGCCGATATCTACGGACCTTCCGTGCCGACCATTTTGGGACTTAAAAATGCGGTGGTCGGTGTTGACGACAACTCTCAAAGGATTTTGCCGGTGGAGAAAAACGGCTTAAAGGTTTTGTCCATAGGTTTCATGCTTCCCAACGAGGAGACCCCGGTAATTTGGAGGGGAGCTTTGCTTATGAAGGCTATCCAACAGTTTCTATTTGAAGTGGACTGGGGAGAGCTGGACTACCTCGTGGTCGACCTCCCTCCCGGAACGGGGGACGTTCAACTAACGTTGGCCCAAAACCTCGTTATCGACGGCGCCGTGGTGGTTACCACACCCCAAGATGTAGCCCTATCCGACGTAAAAAAGGCGGTTGCCATGTTCGAGGAATTGGGGGTTCCCATAATAGGTTTGGTCGAAAACATGGCATATTTTGTATGCCCCCACTGCGGTAAGGAAAGCCTTATATTCGGAAAAGGTAGGGTGGAAGAATACGCCACCCGCAAGGGGTTGAAAATTTTGGCAAAAATTCCCGTTGAGCCCGTTGTGAGCGAGGCTTCCGACAAAGGTATTCCCGTAGTGGAGGCTTACCCCGAAAGTGAAACCGCAAAGGCTTTCCAAAAGTTGGCAAAAGAGGTAGTCGATACTTTAAAGGTTTAAAAACTTCTTGAAACCCCTTTAGGTTTTTGTTATATTAATTTCCTTGCGGAGGCGGTGGTAGCTCAGCTGGTAGAGCAGGGGACTGTGGATCCCCGGGTCGCGGGTTCGAGTCCCGTCCACCGCCCCATTTAAATCTTCCCTTAAGCTTAATAGACTTCCTTGCTTTTTGCCAAGTAATTTATAAATTCACCTCTTTATGAAGTTTTGGCAGATAAAAGAGCAAATGGTTTTGGGCACCCTCGTGTTCGAAACCCTCGGTCAACCGGAAAAGGAGAGGGAATTCAAGATTAAATCCCTAAAAAAGTGGGGTTTAGACCTAATTTTTGGAACTAAAGATGGTCAGGAAACCTTTTTCACCGTCCAAAGTGGGTCGAGAAAGGTAGGGGAAACCTTTGAAGAGGAAGGAGTTCAATACTCGGTTAAGGAAATCCTTAAGGAATTACCGAAAAACAAAAAGATTTTTGCCCACATAGAGATGATAAACGGAACCGCCTACCTGATAGGGGAACTCAGGGAAGGTAATAAAAACATCGAAATACTGCGCCTTCCCGCCGCCGAATTGTTGCTCGCCTTCCTCAAAAAGCACAAGCTCCACCAAATTATCGAGGCTATAAGGAACGTGGGAACCGCCTCGGAGTTGGTAAAGCACAAAGGGGAGCAAGGTAAACCCTACCCCTTTGAGGAATTACCCCCCGTCGCGAGGAGATTTTTAAGAGAGGCAAAGGATATAGAAAAAGAAGCGGGATTCGGTAGGTTGGCCTTCGCCTACTTCGGGGAAAACAAGGATGGGATACCCCGTTATTGGTTCTCGTGGCTATTGCCCACCGTGGCGTTGTTCGACCTCAATATAGCCCAAGATGTCGACAAAGCCTTGGCTATTTGGGAGGATTAACCTCTTCTTCCGCCTTTAAAATTTTTATCTTCCGATGTACGTAATCTTTCACAACTTCGCATCCCAAATAAAACTCGAAGAAATGGCGAGAACCGCCCTTGCCTACGGGGCTAATTTGGTCGTGGTATCGAAAGCAACAGGTATGGCGGCTCAAGCCGGTATCCCCACCGTGAGCCGTTTGGTCTTCGAAAAAGGTGGAAAATTGCTTGTAACCCACTCGTTGGAAGAGGCTTTGGAAATTTTAAAACCTAAAAAGGTCTACCTCATTACCGACCTCGCGGAGGAAGAACTCAAAAAGGAGGAAATCTCCGAGGGGAACGCCTACGTATTTTTCGGAAACTACCCGGTAAAAAAGGAGGAAGAACTCGGGGAGAAGAGGTTTATCCCCCCCAAAGGGATTTCCGAGGTTGCCCAGGTATGTTTACTCTTTGAAAGGGGGAAATAAACCGTTATGGGTACTCCTTTCTTTCTCGAACACCCTTTGGTGGAAAAAGCTCTAAAACTCACCGAGGAAGGTTTAAAAAAGTTCATAGATTCCCACGTCGGGTTTATTTTAGAAGCGGGAAACTACATAGTCGAGGGTGGGGGTAAAAGGCTCCGCCCGTTGTTGTTGTTGCTCATCTCCCATAACGGGAACGGAAACTTTGAAAAAAATGTTCCCTTGGCGGTAGGTATCGAATACATACACACCGCCTCACTTTTGCACGACGATGTGGTCGATGAGGCGGATACCCGCAGGGGGAAAAGGGCAGCCCATAGGGTTTTCGGAAACGGGGTTGCCGTTTTGACGGGCGACTATATGTACGCAACCGCCCTTTATCTGTTTTCCAAACACGGAACCCCCAAAATGATAGAGGTCGTTTCGGAAGCCGTTAGAAAAATGGCGGAAGGTCAGGTTCTCGAACTCAAAAAGGTCGGTGAGCTGATTGACGAGAAGACCTACTTCGAAATAATTGACGGTAAAACGGGGGTTCTCTTCGCCGCAGCGGCGGCGGTGGGAGCTTTGGCTTCGGAAAGGTTAAAACCCCATTGGGAAAAGCTTTGGCGGTTCGGCTTGGCGTTGGGAAGGGCTTTTCAATTGGTCGACGATGCCCTCGATTACGAGGGGGACCCCAAAAAGGTGGGAAAACCCGTAGGACAAGACCTCAAGGAGGGAAAAACAACCTACCCCCTCCTATCGGTGTTGAACGAAATTGAAGACCTCCAAAGGGTAAAGGAGGTTTTAAACTCCCCCGAAGGGGAAGGGGCGGAGGAAATTGTAAAACTCGTAAGGGAATTAGGTGGGGTGGAGAAAACCAAAGAGAGGGCGAGAAAGGAACTAACCCTCGCAAGGGAACTATTAAACGAAGTTCCCCTAAACGGGGAGGTGAAAGAAATACTAAACCAACTGGTGGAATTCATCGTTCAAAGAACCTATTGAAGTTGAAAACTTTCCTCTTCGTCCTTCATCAGTTTGTAAACAATACCGTCCACCAAAGCTTTCCAGGAAGCCTCTATTATGTTTTCGTGAACCCCTACGGTGGACCACTTCCTCCTCCCGTCGGTGAACTCTATTAAAACCCTAACCTTTGCCGCCGTTCCGGCGGTTTCGTTAACTATCCTCACCTTGTAGTCGATAAGCTGAACGTCCGAAACGGAGGGGTAAAACTCCTTTAAAGCCTTCCGTAGGGCTCTGTCGAGGGCGTTTACGGGGCCGTTGCCGAGGGCGGCTGTATGCTCCTCGTGCTCCTCGAGGGAAACCCTCACGGTAGCCTCCGATACGGGAGAGATGTCCCCCTTTCTCTTGGCTATCAAAATCCTATAGGCGTCGAAGTTGAAGTAATCCCTTACCAGACCGAAATGCCTCTTTATAAGGAGTTCCAAAGAGGCTTCCGCCGCCTCGAAGTGATAACCTTCCTTTTCGAGTTCCTTTATTTTGTCTATTAGCCTCTTTAGCTCCGCCGAGTTGGGCTCCACGTTTATACCGTATTCCTTTAACTTGGCGAGCAAATTGCTCCTCCCCGCCATATCGGAGACCGTTATCTTCCTCCTATTGCCGACAAGCTCGGGATTTATATGCTCGTAGGTTTCGGGGTTTTTCAAAACCGCCGACGCGTGAACCCCCGCTTTGTGGGTAAAGGCGCTATCCCCCACGTAGGGCATATTCTTCGGTAAGGGTATATTTGCCAATTCTGCTACGAATTGGGCTATTTCCTTTAGCTTTTTAAGGTTTTCGGGAGGAATTGCCTCATAGCCCATTTTCAACTGGAGGTTGGGGATTACCGAGCAGAGGTTTGCGTTTCCGGTTCTTTCGCCGAGCCCGTTTATCGTTCCGTGAACCTGTCTTGCACCCGCCAATACAGCCATTAAGGAATTTGCCACGGCGCACTCGCTATCGTTGTGGGCGTGTATCCCTATTTTTACGTCGGGAAACCTTTCAACCACCTCCTTGGTTATGTTGTAAACCTCGTGTGGTAAAGCCCCCCCGTTGGTATCGCACAGAATTAACCAATCGGCTCCGCCGTTTACCGCCGCCTCCAAAACCTTTAAGGCGTATTCCCTGTTTTTCTTAAAACCGTCGAAGAAATGCTCCGCGTCGAAAATAACCTCAACCCCGTTTTTCTTCAAAAAGCTACAGGTCTCCTCCACCATACGGAGGTTTTCTTCCAAGGAGGTTTTTAGTGCTTCGGTAACGTGTAAATCCCAACTCTTTCCGAAGATAGTAACGGCTGGGGTTTGAGCCCTTACGAGGTTTAAAACGAGCTCGTCCTCTTCCACCCTTCGGTTGGGTCTTCGGGTCGAGCCGAAGGCTACAACTTTAACCCGCTTTAGCGGCAACTTTTTTACCTCTTTAAAGTAGAGGGTGTCCTTGGGATTTGCCCCCGGCCAACCCCCTTCAACGTAGTCTATTCCGAGCTCGTCGAGCTTTTGGGTTATGCGGAGCTTATCCTCGAGGGAAAAGTTAACCCCCTCCGTTTGCGCTCCGTCCCTTAAGGTCGTATCGTATATATAAACCTTTTCAGGTTTTCCTATTCTTTCAAAACCCATAAGGGTGATTTTAAGAGTGGGAAACAACAAAGGTTATTTTGAAAGATAACAAAAATTTCCCTCAGTTGGAAACTATTTTTAAAGCTTCCTCAATGGGCATAGGTTTATAGAAATACCAACCTTGTCCGTATTCTACTCCCGCCTCCCTTAAAGCGGTTGCCAAATCCTTATTTTCTATACACTCGGCGACGACTTTTAAACCAGAGCTTTTGGCAAAGGTAGTAATACTCTCAACAAGTGCGTTCACGTATTTGTTCTTTAGGAAGTTTTTGGTTATGGAGCAGTCGAGTTTTAAAAATTGCCCGAAACCCTTTTGGACTATGTCGGCAACCATCTTTAGGGAGGAATAACCCGTTCCAAAGTCGTCAACCGCAAAGGATAGCTCGTAATTCTCCGCCAGGGTTTCTATAAAGTCCCACTCCCTGAAAAGGGTCTGTTCTGTTATTTCCAACGATAGGGGAATACCCCTTTCCCCGAAAAGGGTTAAAACATTTTTCAACCTTTCGCGGTAGTTTAAAAACCTTAAATCTTCGTCGGAGGTATTTATAAAAATAGGTCTTTCCAACTTTTGGATTCTTTCGACGTTTTCGGTTAACTTTTCGAGGAGGAGGAGGTCGAAATCGACCACCATACCGAGCTCATAAATGAGGTCTATGTAAACCCCCGCACTTACGGGTTTTCCGTTTTCCAAAAACCTTAAAAGCACCTCGAAATGGGAAATATTCCCGCTATTTAGGTCAACTATCGGTTGGAGGAAGAAGGTTATAGCCCTTTCCTCCAAGAACTTTTGCAATTGTCGAATCCCTTTTTCCCTCTTGGTTACAAACTCGTAAAATTGCTCCTGTTCCTTTTCGAAAATATGACTAATCTGTTGTTCACCTTTTTTCTTTTCCGCGTAGAGGATTAGTTTGTAAACGTCGGAGATCGTTTTAATCCTTTTCGGATTTACCTCGATGGTTGTTATGGAAACCCTCACCTTTATCTTTTGACCAAAATAGTGAACGTGGAGATTTTTGGTAAGCTCGTAGAGTTCCCTTTCGAGCCTTTCGACCTCCTCCTTGGTCTTATCCACAACAACTACAAAGAGACCACCCGCTATTTGGGCAAATTTTAGGTTGTACTTCTTTACGAGGAAACCGAGGCTTTGCTCAACCGCCCTTATAGCCAAGTCACCCGCGGGGATACCGTAAACCTCGTTTAGGTACTTGAGTTTTTTGATGTTTACACTTATTAGGTAAAAATGCCTCTCCAAACCCAAAAGGGTTTTTATCAGTTTCTCAAATTCTTCCTTGGGAAGGTAATACTCGTCGTATTTCCTCTTAAGGTTACCCTCGAAGAGGATAACCTCCTTTATATCC
>CAZNBH010000006.1:0-16272 GCA_964571355.1 uncultured Aquifex sp. | reverse complement strand
GAACTATCCAGTCCTTCCCTTGTATTATTGAATGGAGAAGTTGGAGAGGTTTCAAAAGGGGTTGAAATTCCCTATCAATCGGTAGACCAAAATGGTAATATAAAAATTGAATATAAAACCGCTACTTTAAGTTTACAGGTTAAACCTACGCTGTTATCGGACGGCAGAATCTTACTAACAATGAAACTAAATAAGGATAGTGTAAATCAAGCAATTTTGGTTAACGGTCAACCTTCTATAAATACCTTTACTGCAACTCAAACCGTAATCCTTCCCAACGGTGGGACGGTAGTAATAGGAGGTATTCTGGAAAAGCAAAAAGAAAATACCAAAGCGGGTATTCCCGGATTAATGAATATACCCTTGCTAGGATGGTTATTTAAAGTCCAAAATTGGAAGGACAACAAAAGGGAACTCTATATAGTTGTAACCGCAAAACTGGTTAACGATTAAATTTTTTTCCCTTTTTTGGATTCTATAATTTCCTACTACCAATGGCTCTATGTTTGGCTATTGAAACCTCTTGCGATGAAACGGCGGTAGCCCTTTATGAAACCGAAAAGGGTCTTATAAAGCATCTTGTCTCGAGCCAGGTTAAACTCCATGCCCCTTTTGGGGGAGTTGTTCCCGAGCTTTCGGCAAGGGAGCACGTTAAAAATATCAACATCCTCTTGAAGGAACTTTTTAAAGAAGTTCCCTATAAGGTCGAGGATATAGACTTTGTCGCCTTTACTATGGCTCCCGGCTTAATTCTATCCCTCGTGGTGGGTGTTGCTGCGGCAAAATCTATAGCCCACTTTTTGGATAAACCCCTCGTCCCCGTCCATCACCTGGAGGGGCATATTTACTCGGTATTTCTAACCCAACGGGTGGAATATCCCTTTATATCCCTTATAGTGTCGGGGGGGCATACCGAACTTTATCTGGTAGAAAATTTTGGAAAGTACAAATTTCTCGGGGGAACGTTGGACGATTCGGTGGGGGAAGCCTTCGATAAGGTGGCAAGAATGCTCGGTTTTCCCTACCCGGGTGGACCTTATATAGATAAACTTGCCCAAAGGGGTAAACCTACAATAAATTTTCCAACTCCGAAGGTTAAAGGTGAATTCAACTTTTCCTTTAGCGGGTTGAAAACGGCGGTTTTAAACTTCATAAGGAAAAATCCCAACTACCCTAAGGAGGATATAGCCGCTTCTTTTCAAAGGAAGGTTGCGGACATTTTGGAGGAGAAAACCCTAAAGGCATTGGAAAGGTTTAATATCAACCGTTTAACGGTAGTGGGTGGGGTAGCCGCCAACAGCGAATTGAGAAAAGTTTTTTCCCGCCTAAGGAAAAAAGGAATAGAGGTTTACCTACCCGCTATGGAATTCACAGGGGATAACGCCGCAATGATAGCCTATGCTGGAGGATTAAGGTATAAAATAAAAAAATTTGCCCCCCGTGATATAAATGCCGTCCCTAATTACCCTCTCGAAAAGTTCGGCAAAGACTGGTCTTAAAATGTTATAATTATTAAGCTTGGTCTTTTTTGTGCGGAGGAGGAGAAATGAAAGTTAGACCTTCGGTTAAAAAAATGTGCGCCAAATGCAAAATTGTAAGGAGAAAGGGAAGGGTTTACGTTATTTGTGAAAATCCCAAGCACAAACAAAGGCAGGGGAGGTAATGTGAAATATGGCTAGGATAGCAGGAGTAGACCTACCCAACCATAAAAAGTTGGAAATAGCCTTGACATATATCTACGGTATAGGAAAGTATAGGGCTCTTGAAATCTGCAAAAATACCGGTATCGATTGCACCAAAAGGGTGGGAGAACTAACCCCCGAAGAGTTGAACCTTATCAGGAAATATATAGACGAACACTACAAGGTCGAAGGAGACCTTAGAAGGGAAGTTCTTTTAAACATCAGGAAGTTAATCGATATGGGATGCTACCGCGGTATTAGGCACGTTAGAAATCTCCCCGTTAGGGGTCAGCAAACCAAAACCAACGCCAAAACCAGGAAGAAAAGGAAGAGGAAATAATAGGAGGAATTAAATAATGGCAAGGAAAGGGGGAAAGAAAAAGGTTAAAAGAACCGTTACCAAAGGTATCGTTCATATTCAGGCAACCTTTAACAATACCATAGTGACCGTTACCGACGAACAGGGTAATACCCTAACCTGGGAGTCGGGCGGGACCGTAGGATATAAAGGAACGAGGAAATCTACCCCTTATGCGGCTCAGCTTGCAGCCCAAAGGGCTATGAAAAAAGCTATCAACGATTACGGATTGCAGGAGGTTGAAATCTGGGTAAAAGGTCCCGGTGCTGGAAGGGAATCGGCTATTAGGGCGGTTTTTGCCAGCGGTGTAAGGGTGACCGCCATTAGGGACGTTACACCTATCCCCCACAACGGTTGCAGACCGCCGGCTAAGAGGAGGGTTTAACCCATGGGTAGGTATATAGGACCTTGGGTAAAAATAGATAGACGTTTCGGTGTTGTTGTTTCGGGTAAAGAAAGCGCTCCCAAAATTTTGGGTAAAAGAAACTTCCCCCCCGGGCAGCACGGTAGAAAATTCGGTAGAAGGAAGAGGATTTCCGAGTACGGTCTCCGTCTAATGGAAAAACAAAAACTTAAATTCCTATACGGAGGTCTAAGAGAGGGACAATTCAAACGCTACTTCGACGAGGCTACCAAGGCGAAGGAAAACACCGGTGAAGTATTCCTCCAACTCCTCGAAAGGAGATTGGATAACGTCGTTTACAGGCTCGGATTTGCCAAAACCCGTAGACAAGCCCGTCAGTTGGTGGTTCACGGGCATATTTTGGTAAACGGTAAAAAAGTTAATATCCCCTCCTACAGGGTGGACGTCGGGGACATTATAGAGGTCAGACCCAAATCGAGGAACATCAAATTTATTCAGGAAAACCTCGAAAGTAAGGACCCCCGTAGCGTTCCCCCGTGGTTGGAGCTCGATAAACAGAACTTTAGAGGGAAAGTTATAGACCTACCTCAAAACGTTCAAAGTTACCTCGAAATTCCTATTAATCTACAGTACATTATCGAGTTCTACTCTAAAGTTTAATACCCTTTGGGGGGTTTTTTCTTATGCCTTACACCAATCTTGTGGAACCCGAAAAGATTTATTGGGAAGAATTGGAACCCACCTATGGGAAATTGATAGTAGAACCCCTACCGAGGGGATATGCTACCACCATAGGGAACGCTTTAAGGAGGATTTTGCTTTCCTCCATAGAGGGTGCAGGTGTTACCGGTTTAAAAATAGACGGTATCTATCACGAATTTACCTCCTTACCGGGTGCTTTGGAGGACGTTACCGATATAGTTCTCAATTTGAAATCCTTAATAGTTAAACTTCAGCCGGGTACCGATATAGAGGTTTTGTACCTCGAAAAGGAAGGTCCCGGTGAGGTAAAAGCGGGTGACATAAAAGCACCTCCTACGGTTGAAATATTGAATCCCGACCTCCATCTGTTCACGCTGACCAACGAAGATGCCAAGGTAAAAATGGAAATAAGGGTTGAAAGGGGAAGGGGTTACGTTCCCGTAGAGGATATGGAGCAATTCGGGGAAATCGGTTGGATAGCCATAGACTGCGACTTTAACCCGGTAAAGAAAGTAGCCTTCAAGGTGGAACCTACTAGGGTTGATAAGAAAACCAACTTCGAAAGGCTTATTTTAGAGGTTTGGACCAACGGGGCTAAAACTCCCGATGTAGCCGTTCAGGAAGCCCGTGAGATTTTGATGAAATACCTTGAACCCTTGAAGGAAATCTCCCAAGAAATTCCCCAAGTTCCCATAAAGGCGGAAAAGAACGAGCTCGAGGAAAAACTCACCCTATCGGTTGAAGAATTGGACATTTCCGCCAGGGCGTTGAATTCGTTGAAAAAATACGGTATCCACACCTTGGGAGACCTCGTTAAGCTGACCGAGGAGGAGCTCAAGGAAACCAAAAACATCGGTAGGAAAGCCCTGATGGAGATTAAAAAGGCTTTGGCGGAAATGGGGCTTTCGCTCGGTATGAATATTAACAAGGGAGGACAAAAATGAGGCATAGGGTTAAGAAAAAACACTTCGATAGGACTAAAGAGCAGAGAAAAGCCCTTTACAGGTCTTTGGCGAGGGCTTTAATCCTCGAGGAGAGGATAGTTACCGGTGTTGAAAAGGCTAAGGCTTTGCGTTCCTTCATAGAGAGGCTTATAACCCTCTCCAAAAAGGCAAGCCAAACCGACGATAACATAAAAAAACTCCACTACAGAAGGGAGGCTTTGAGCCTGTTGCCCGATAAGGAAGCCGTTGCCAAGCTCTTCGAAGATTTGGGTCCCCGCTTTGTTGAGAGGAACGGGGGCTATGTGAGGATAGTTAAACTCGCCAAACCCCGTAGGGGGGACGGAGCCGAACTCGCAATTATAGAGTTCGTTGAGTAATAAAAACCGTTAATGTTTACCTATCTCTTTGCCCTCTTAGGGATTCTCCCTTTTTACATAAACCAACTTTGGTTTTTGAGTTTTTTTGCATTCCTACCGCTGTTGGTAAATCCATCCTTCGGTACCTTTTTTAGGTTCGGTATTGTTTACTCCTTCCTCCTGTTGGTACCCTTTTTTAAGGCGTTCCTACTTACGGTTGGGAATTTTTTCCTCGCACTTTTCCTATTTCTGGTTTCGATTTTTGTTTTTTTCCTTTTGCAGTTCGGAATGTCCTATTTCTTGACCCGTTTGGGGATTTTCCTACCCCTATCCTTTACCCTTGCCGAGTTGTTTAGAAGTTATTTTCCCTTCGATGGATTTCCCTACTACAAACTTGGGGAAATTTGGGTTGATGTTCCCCTTTTGGGGTCAAACCTCTACTATACGACCGTTTTTGGTGGAACCTTTTTAATACTCCTCGTTAATTACCTCTTCTATAAGACCCTCGAGAGTTGGGAAAGCAACGGGAAGAAATTTTTAGCCCTTATAGCGGTTCTTTTTGCACTTTTGGGAATTTCCGCCCTTTTTAGGGAGAAAAGCTTACAAATACCCCATTACGGGTTAAGGATTGTTTTAATTCAACCCTTTTTGGAACAGGAGGAAAAGCTCCACAACGAGGAATTTGTAAAGCTCTACACCACCTATTTGGTTTCCCAAGTTCCAAAAAATGTAGACCTCGTAATGTTACCCGAGACCTCCGTTCCCCCCGATGGTATAAAGGATTTTGTAAAAACCTTTAAAGGTTTCAATTTAATCTTTGGCGCTTACGATGTTAAATTCGACTTTAAAACTTACGATTTGTACGCTTTAAACCTTGCAATTTTCGCCGAAAAGGGAGAGATAGAGGGGATTTATAAAAAAAGAATTCTAGTTCCCTTCGGGGAATATACCCCGAAGGGCTTCGATTTTTTGGGGAAATTTATCCCCTATTTTGAAAATATCGACTACCGCGCGGGCAACGATACCGTAATTTTCCACTTTAAAGGCTTGAATATGGTCCCCCGTATATGCAACGAGGTTTTTTACAACTTCGACCGCGCTGTAGAGGTGGGCGATATTGTGGTGGTTTTATCCAACGATGCCTGGTTTTACAAACCCTTTGTTAAAGAACACCTAAGGGGGGTAAAGGTGAGGGCTGTAGAAACCGGTAAAGTTTTTATATTTGTAAACAACAACGGTTGGAGTGGGATAGTTTACCCCGACGGTACCTATAGGGGGAAACCCTTCAAAAAACTTCAACTCCTGGAACTGTAGAAACTTAGGCAACCTTCTTTGGTCTCTATTATTTCCAATTCGGGAACGGATACCTTTTTAACCTTTTCCAACAACTTAAAGGTGTCCTCGTAAAAATAGGGGGACACTATTAGGGTGACCTTTCCCTGTTTTGCCTTTTCCGTTGAGGGGAGGCAACACCTACCCGAATGCTCCACTATTGCGTCGAATAAACCTATGTTTTCCACCTTGAGGGCTACCGTTATGCAATGGCAATCCCTTCGGGGAGGTTGGTATTTTTCCTTTAAGAGTTTTAAGGCTTCCTTTACACCCATCGGGGATAAAGTTTAAGAATAAACCCGAAGGGGATTGTAAAAGGTATCCCTCTCAACGGGGATTTTTCCCGCATCCCTTATAAGGGAAATCAATTTCTCCTTTGCGTGACCTAAGGCGGCTTTCGTTCCCGCCGCGTGGACTATTTTCTCCTCCAAAATGGTGCCGTCTATATCGTCCGCCCCGTAGTTCAACGCCAAGGTTGCAACCCTTTCCCCGAGGGTTACCCAATAAGCCTTTATATGGGCGAAGTTGTCGAGGAAAATCCTAGCGACTGCTATAGTTTTTAAATCGTCCACCGACGAGGTGAGCTCGCCCCCGAGTTTAGTCCCCTCGGGATGATACTTTAGGGGGATAAAGACCTGAAAGCCTCCCGTCTCGTCCTGAACCTCCCTAACTTTCGACATATGTTCGACGCGGTCCTTGTAATCCTCTATATGTCCGTAGAGCATGGTTATATTGGTCGGGATACCGAGGCGGTGGGCGGTTTTATGGATTTTTAGATACTCCTCGGCGCTCGCTTTGTAGGGGGCAATTATTTTCCTCTTCTCCTCGTTAAATATTTCCGCACCCCCTCCGGGTAGAACGTCGAGACCCGCCTCCTTTAGGTCTAAAAGTACCTCCTCCACACTCTTTTTGGACATCTTTGCCATGTGGTAGACCTCTATGGCGGTGTAAGCCTTTAGAACAACGTCGGGAAATCGTTTTTTTATCTCCCTTAGGAGGTTTAGGTAATCTTCGTAACGCCAATGGGGGGGGATACCCCCGACCATGTGAACCTCCCTTCCCCCGAGGGTATAAATCCTTTCCACCTTTTCGAGGATTTCTTCGAGGCTCATCTCGTAGGCTCGGGGGTGATTTCTCCCCTTTACCGCAAAGGCGCAAAAGTTGCACCCGTAAATGCACACATTGGTGGGATTTATTTGAACATTAACAACAAAGTAAGCTTTATTTCCGTTAAACTTCCTGTTTCGGTATTCCGCCAAAAGACCCAATAGAGGGAGCTCGTCGCTTTCGAACAGGTAAAGTGCCTCCTCTTCGGAAATCCTTTTATCGGACAAGACCTTTTCCGCAATACGGGTAAGTTTTTTATCGCCTATAAAGGGTAAAAGGCTCTCTATTTCCTCCAAGAGGTTTTTATCCTCGGTTTTTACCATTTAAAGGTAAAGGATAAAACCCCTACCCCGGGGGGGATAGGTTCGCGGCTATAAAAACCCCTTTGTGGGTAAGATATATAAAAGAAAACCTACGGAGGAAAGAAATGGAACAGAACAACCAAGGGGTTTTAATACAGGACGAACTCCTAAAGGAGGCTATGGAAAAGAGGAAACCTATTACGGTCTATCTAACCAGAGGTAACCGCTTGAGCGGTTTCGTAAAGGCTTACGACCGCTTTTGCATCCTGTTGGAAATAAACGGCGAGGAGCAGTTAATCTTCAAACACGCCGTTTCCACCATTGTACCTTCCAACTAAATCTTTTTCCCTTTCCCCTCCAATCTTGCTAAAAATTAACCTATAATGGAAGAGAACATCGAGTTAACCCCCGAAGAGATAGAGAGAATAAAGAAAATCTACGAGGAGGAAAGTAATACCTCCGAAGAAGGGGAGAATATACACAACGAGAAAAATTTCGAGTATCAACCCTTTCCCTTCGACCAATTGGAGAGAATCGATTTATCCCAACTACCCCTGTTGGAACACGCCTTAAAACTTTTTTCCTATCACCTAAAGGGGGAGCTCTTTAGGCTCGGTTTGGAACTCTCGAAGATTGTTAAGGAGAAAACCGTTTTCGTTAAGTACCGCCAGTATATGGAAAACTTCAAGGAGGATATGTTCTTCCTCGCCTTCAAAATAAAACCCCTCCCCTCCTATGGGGTATTGGGGTTTAGAACGAAATTTTTATTTTCATTGATAAGCCTACTGCTCGGCGGAGAACCCGAACCGGCAAGGGTTGAAAAAAACGTTATAACTTCCACCGAGTACAAAATCCTTGAAAAGTTTTTTAACGTTGTTCTAAAAAACCTCGAAAGGCAACTATCCGAACTCTACCCGGTAAAAATAGAGGTGGTCGACAGCGATACCGACAAATCGCTTGCCAAGTTTAACCTCACCGATAAAAAGGTTTTGATTTCCGAGTTCATTATGGAATTTGTGGACGACGGGACGGAGAACTTCTACCTAATCCTCGACGAGGAAACCATAGAGCCCCTTATTCCGGTGTTTATGGGCTCGTCGGAGGAGGAAAAAGACTACAAAAAAGAAATTTGGAAGGCTATCCGAACAGCCGAAATCCCTCTGAAGGTGATACTCCACGCCCCCCCGAGGACTTTGGAACAAATCTTGGATTGGAAGGTGGGGGATACCCTCCTGCTGGAGGAGTTTGCAAATAAACCCGTAAAGGGGTATATCGATAACAACCCCGTAATGGAGGGTTATTTAGGGAAACACCAAGGGTTTTATGCCTTAATGTTCCTCCGTTGGTTTAAGGACTAAATCCTTCCACTTTCGAGGTCTTTTTCTTCAAACCTATATTTGTTGTTTATGGGTCTTAAAGAGGAAAGGGAAAGGATAGAGGAGAAAACAAAAGAACTTATAAGGGATATTGTCGAGGAGCAGGGGCTAAGGCTTTTCGACGTGGAATACCGCCCCGAGGGAAGGGGATGGACTCTAAGGGTTATCGTGGACAAATTCGGCGGGGTTAACATCGGAGACCTCGAAAGGCTCAGCCGAATTATTAGCCCTATGCTCGACGTTGAGGATTACATTCCCCACTCGTACAACCTCGAGGTTACCTCCCCCGGACTTACCCGCGAACTGAAAAAACCGGAGCACTTCGCCTTTTTCATAGGGAGACTGATAAAGGTAATTACCAAGGAGCCGATAGAGGGGAAAAGGGAAATAGTTGGCTTTATAGAGGATATCGACCAAGGCATTTTGAAGGTCAAAATCAAAAAGGAGGACAAAGTGGTCCATATCCCGCTGAGCGCCATTGCCAAAGCCCGTCTTGAGGTCGAATGGTAATCTTTTAAAGTCTTTGAGGTGGAAAGATGACCGGAAAAATCAACGTCGAGCAGATTAAACGGTTAATAGAACAGATAGCGAAGGAGAGGGATGTAAAGGAGTCCCTCGTTGAAAAAGCGCTTAAGGACGCCATCGTCACGGCTATAAAAAAGGGTAAAAATATAAAGGGCAACCTAATAGTGGAATTTACCGAGGAGGGGATAAAACCCTATTTGGTGGAGTTGGAGGACCTCTACCTCGAGAGGAAGAAAAAAGAGGGTCAAATAGTGAACCTCGAGAGGTTAAATACCCTCGAGGGGACCGTTATAGGTGTTTCCAAAAAAGGGGGAATAAGGGTAAAGACCGAAAAGGGTACCTTTGTTTTTAAAGAACTCCCCGAGGGAAAAACCTACGAGGAAGGAGACCGCATAAGGGTGGTTTTAATCCCTCTCGATATAACCCCCGAAGAGGTTGACCTCTACGCGGCTAAGGCGGCAAAGGAGACCTTTTTAAAGGAGCTAAACGCCGCCATAAAGGAGCAAACCTACAGGGAGTTTAAGGAACTGGAGGGGGATATCGTTTACGGATTGGTTAGGAAAGTTCTCCCCAAGGGGGATGTGATAGTAGACCTCGGCAAGATAGAGGCGGTTCTCCCCAAAAACGAGCAGATACCGACCGAAACCTACAAGGTAAACGACCGTATAAAAGCGCTCCTGTGGAAGGTTGAAAAGAGAAGGGGAAAACCCCACCTGATACTCTCGAGAACCCACCCCCTCTTTTTGAGAAGGCTTTTGGAGAAGGAAATTGCCGAGATAGGTGAGGGAAAAATAGAGGTTAAAAAGGTCGTGAGGGAACCCGGGGAAAGGGCAAAGGTTGTAGTCCTCTCGAGGGATACAAAAATAGACCCCGTCGCGGTAATCCTCGGCTACAGGGGGGAAAGAATTCAGCCGGTTTCGCAGGAACTCTCGGGTGAAAAGATAGACATCGTCCGCTACAGCGACAAAATTGAGGAGTTTATAAAGAACGCAATGGTTCCCGCAAGGGCTTTGAAGGTAAAGGTAAAAGAAAAACCCAAACGTGCCGAGGTGGTAGTCCCCGACAATCAGGTATCGTTGGCTATAGGTAAAAAAGGCTCCAACGTTAAGCTGGTCCACCGCCTTACCGGCTACCATATAGACGTCTTTGGCGAGAGCGATTACAAAAAAATCGAAGCCCTAGCGGGGGAGGGAAATCCCTAACGGGTTTCCAAATCTTTTAATACCTTTCGGAGTTTTAATATTTTTTCCCTCAAACCTTCGGGGAGTTTTTCGAGGAATTTTTTGTCCCCTCCGAGGGAAAGCCATACAACCGCATCCAAGTGAAGGGGTGGAATACCGAGTTCCTCCGAAAGTTTCCTCCAAAATTCCAATTCGGGGGATATTCTCTTTAACCTAACATCGAGGGGTATTTCTATCTCAAAGGGAGCCCTTACGGGTTTGCCCGTTGCTATCCTACAGGCGTAGATAAACATCTTTATAGCGAACACCAAGGTTTTAGCCGTTTTCTCCTGACCTAAGGAGGTACTCAAATACTCCAATAACCCAAGAGGGTTTTTACAAAATTCCGCCAATTCCCCTTTGGTTAGGGGTTTTATAGCCTTTAAGACCTTTTGCAGTCTCCTCAACTTGGAACTTAAAAACCTGTTGTTGTAAACCTTTAGGAACTCTTCGAACCCCTCGAGGGATTGGTTTTGGGAAAAGTAGCCGGCGAAGTTTTCCCAATACCTTTCCCCCTTTGTGGGAAGCTGATAGGACATTAAAGCGTTTACCAAAACCAGTTTTAGGAAGAGCTCGTTATCCCCTAAGGAGGTATGGAGCTTTTTTAAAGCCCCGTATTGGGGGTCGAGGCTCTCTATTAGGAAAACCTCCTCGGGGGAAAACTCCTTCAAAACCTCTAAAAGTTTTTCGAAAGGGGAACCCATAAAGGGGAAAGGTTAAAGGGGTTATTTCTTTTTCGGTTTTATCCTTATCAGAACCTCGTCGGGGTTTACGTGTTCACCCACCCTAACGAGGATTTCCTCGACCGTTCCGCTCACCGGTGCGTGGACTTCGTTTGCCATTTTCATAGCCTCGACGATGAGGAGAACATCGCCCTCTTTAACCTCGTCCCCGACGTTAACCTTGATTTCGGTAACCTTACCCGACACGGGGGAGGTAACGTCTCCAACCCCTTTGGGACGGGGTCTTTTTCCTACCGCTATGGTTCCCTCGGGGGTTTCGCTGAACTCACCGCTTATTACCTCGGCTTCCCTTATCGGTTGAACCATAACCTCCTCGAGCTTACCGTCAATCCTGATAAAGTAAGGTCTTCCCGAAGGGGTTCTCTCCCCGACACCGGCTATTTCTATGTTGTAGGTTTCCCCGTGAACGGTAACCTGAAACTCGTAAGGTGCGACGCACTCCTCGGGTATTTCCTCGAGTTTTTCCTCGACCTCGGGGGGTAGGGCCTCTCCCTTTTCGAATTTTTCCCTCCACTCGAAGAACTCCTTTGCAACCACCGGTAGGATTGCGTAGGAGAGTATATCCTCCTCGTTTCTAGCCCCGGCCTCTATCGCTTCTTTCTTTATCTTGTCGAGCATAGGCTCCAACAGGTCGGCGGGTCTAATGTCGTAGAGGGGTTTTTCGTCCCCGAGGATTTTCTTTATTAGCTCCTCCTTAATGGGTCCCGGAGGTCTTCCGTAAAGACCTTTAACGTAGTCCTTAACCTCTTTGGTGATTACCTTATACCTTTCCCCGTGGATAACGTTTAAAAGCGCCTGCGTTCCAACGATTTGGGAGGTAGGGGTAACCAATGGGGGATAACCGAGGTCTTCCCTTACGCGGACAACCTCCTCCAATACCTCGTCGAGTTTGTCCTCCAATCCCTGTTCCTTTAGTTGGGACATAAAGTTGGTTATCATTCCACCGGGGATTTGGTGGATTAGAACCTCCACATCGGGCCAAGGGGGTGCTATATCGTATTTTTTGTATTTCTTTCTAACCCCTACCATGTAATCGCCGACCTCTTTGTATCCCTCCATATCCACGGGTATCTCGTAGCCGAATTCCCTTAAGGCGTAAATCATCGCCTCCCCGGTGGGGTGGGCGGTTTGGAGCGACATCGAGTAGCAATCGGTGTCGATAATGTCGGCGCCGGCTTCGACCGCCTTTAGGTAGGACATCATCGCCAACGCCGAGGTGGTTTGGGCGTGAACATGAACCGGTAGACCTATCTCCTCTTTTAGCCTTTTTACAAGTTCGTAAGCCATATAGGGGGATAAGAGCCCCGCCATATCCTTAATCGAAATGATGTCGACGCCGAGGTCGGCGAGCTGTTTTGCTATTTCTACATACTTATCTATTGTGTGAACGGGACTGATGGTGTAGGAAATCGCCCCTTTTACTATAGCCCCCGCCTCTTTCGCCGACTTTATCGCCTGTTGCATATTTCTAACGTCGTTTAAGGCATCGAATACCCTAACCACGTCTATACCGTCGTCGACCGCTTTCTTTATAAAGGCGTCCACTACGTCGTCGGGATAGTGGCGGTAACCTACGAGCGATTGCCCCCTTACGAGCATTTCGAGACGGCTGTTTTTTGCCACCTCGCGGAACTTTTTAAGCCTTTCCCAGGGGTCTTCCTTTAAATAGCGGAGACAAACGTCAAAGGTAGCACCTCCCCAAACTTCGAGGGACCAAAAGCCGAGTTTGTCGAGTTTTTCCACCGCGGGGAGTAGGTCCTCGGTTCTAACCCTTGTGGCTAAAAGGCTCTGTATACCATCCCTGCAGGTGACGTCGGTAAATTCAACCTTCCGTTTTTTTTCCACCTTTTGTTCCATTTAGAGGAACCTCCTTTTTTTCCAACCCTTTGTGCAAAATTTGAGTTAATTTTAACTTATCGGGTTTTTTGGCAATTCTTTCCCCCCGAGGGGTATAAGAACGTTGACAACCAAGGTTAGAGGTGTATAATTATCAAAACTATGCTAGGGGCAGTAATCGTAACGGTCGTAATGGGGATTTTGATAGGCGGTTTAACCATCGTTCTGTGGAAATTGGGAACCGAAGAACCATCTCACGTAAAGTCTAAATAATTTTTTTCTTCCACTTTCCGTATAAAATATTTCGTCCCCCGTAATGGGGAAAATTATTTTCGTAACGGGTGGTGTTTTATCCTCCATCGGTAAAGGGGTTACATCGGCATCCATAGCATCCCTCCTCGAGTCTATGGGTTATTCGATAACCCTTCAAAAGTTCGACCCCTATCTGAACGTCGACCCGGGGACGATGTCCCCCTATCAACACGGGGAGGTCTACGTCACCGAGGACGGTGCCGAAACCGACCTCGACCTCGGACACTACGAGAGGTTTACAAATGTCGTTTTAACGAGGGATAACAACGTCACAGCCGGACGGATTTATTACGACATAGTGAGAAAGGAGAGAAGGGGGGACTACCTCGGTGCTACCGTTCAGGTTATCCCCCACGTTACAAACGAAATAAAGAATTGGATTAAAAAGGTTGCCAAGGGTGTCGACGTAGCCATTGTCGAAATAGGGGGAACGGTGGGCGATATAGAGGGCTTGCCCTTTTTGGAGGCCGTAAGGCAGCTCGCCATGGAAATTGGAAAACCCAACTACGCCTTCGTCCATGTGACCTATGTTCCCTACGTAAGGGCGGCCGGCGAGCTTAAGACCAAACCGACCCAGCACTCGGTAAAGGAACTAAGGGCTATAGGTATTCAGCCCGACGTCATTGTAGCCCGTTCCGAATTCGAACTCCCCGAGGGGATAAAGAAAAAAATAGCCCTCTTTACCAATGTAAGGGAAGATGCGGTAATATCCGCCCCCGATTTGGAGTATATATACGAGGTTCCTATAAAGTTCCACGAACAGGGTCTCGATAGGCTAATCACCGACCTCCTCGGGTTGGAGTACAGAAAACCCGACCTCTCGAAGTGGGAAGAAATCGTTAAAACCCTAAGGGGGGCAAAGGAAGAGGTCGAAATAGCCATAGTTGGGAAATACATAGAGCTAAAGGACGCCTACAAGAGTTTGATAGAAGCTTTGACCCACGGGGGAATAGCCAACAAGGTAAAGGTGAAACTCCGTTGGGTTAACGCGGAAAATTTCGACCTCGAGGAGTTAAAAAATGTCGACGGGATACTTGTCCCCGGTGGGTTTGGTGAGCGGGGGGTTGAAGGGAAGATAAAAGCCCTCCGCTACGGGAGGGAGAACAATATCCCCACCTTTGGGATATGCCTCGGTATGCAGATGATGGCGGTCGAGTTTGCGAGGAACGTCCTCGGTTTAAAGGATGCCAACTCGACCGAGTTCGACCCCAACACCTCCCACCCGGTTATCGATATACTTCCCGAGCAGAAGAATGTAGAACAGCTCGGTGGAACAATGAGGCTCGGCGCTTACCCCTGCATTATCCTCGAGGGGACAAAGGCTTGGGATATATACCGTAAAAAGGAGATTTACGAAAGGCACCGCCACCGTTATGAGTTTAATCCCGCCTATAGGGAGACCTTTGAGAAGGCGGGAATGGTCGTTTCGGGACAATCCCCCGACGGTAGGCTTGCCGAGATTATAGAGCTCCAAAACCACCGTTGGTATATAGGTTGCCAATTCCACCCCGAGTTTAAGTCGAAACCCTTTAAACCCAATCCTATTTTTGTCGACTTTATAAGGGAAGCCCTCCAATACAGGAGGGAAAGAAACCCCTAATTTCCCTTTTTTGGAAACTTTTTATCTAAATGAACCTTTTGGAGGAATTCGAAAAATCCCCCCTATACCTCGCCTATAGGTTGGTCGACGAGGGAAAGATAGACCCGTGGGATGTGAACCTCGAAGAACTTATAAACGCCTACCTCGAGGCTATTAGGGAAATAGAGCTAAAGGATTTGAGAATTCCCGCGAGGGTTGTCGCCTTTGCCACCTTTTTGATAAAAAAGCAGTTGGAAATTCTCTTCCCCAAACCCCCGCGCCCGAAGGTAAGGAAAAAAATAACCCTAAGGGAGATAGAAAGGGAATTCGAGGAAACCCCTATAGAGGAACTTATATCTACAAAACCAAACCGTAAAAGGTCGGTAAATAGGAAAACCACCAAAAAGGGGGAAAGGAAGAAAAGCCAACCCGAAAGGGTTCCCCCTTTGCACAGGGCGACCCTCGAGGAGGTTCTCTCCTACCTTGTGGAGCTTTTGGAAAGACTCCACGAGGAGGAAAGAGTTCCCTTTTCCTCCCTTGCGGGGAAAAACGATTATGTTGCCAAGTTGTGGGGACTTTTGAACCTCGCCCAAGAGGGGAAGGTGGAACTCGAACAGGAAAAACCCTTTGAGGAAATATACCTAAGAAAAATTTAGTCCAATTTTTGGGATTTTCTATAACTTTTTAGACTATCCCATCATTGCTTTTGCCAAAAAGCAACTTAAATTCCTCCATTAGGAGGGGAAAAGATGCAAAGGAAAATAATAGCAATAAGGGATTTTAAGGAAGCATTCGAATTTTTACCCAATTTTGTATCGGTTGTTAAGGAAATTCAACCCGATGCAATAGTTTTTGCCGGTTCTATTTTGAAGGGGACAAAACTCGAGGAGGAATATAAATCGGCAACTTTAATGGGAAGACCCCCTAAAAGGGAAATACTTCACGAGGTCGAGGAGCACCAAATAAAGGTTTTAAACGAATTTTTGAAAACTTTGGGGGAAACGGGGGTTAAAACCTTTATAGTTCCCGGAAAAAACGACGCACCTTTAAAGGTTTACCTTAGAGCTTTGGCACAAATGGAGGACGTTTATCCCAACCTAAGGGGGGTTCACGAAACCTTTGCCAATTGGGGTAGCGAATTCGTTGTTTTCGGATTGGGTGGAAAGTTAAACGAAACCATCTTCGAGGAGGACTTTATAGTTAAATACCCCCGTTGGTACGCCGAATACGTCCTTAAATTCATGTACGAGATGAAACCTAAGAGGAAATTAATGGTTCTTCACCATCCACCTATAGGTCAAAAGGTCGACGTTTGTCCCGACGGTAAACACCACGGTAGTGCCATCTCCAACACCCTTATAAAGACCTTCAACCCCGAGATAGTGGTGGTCGGTCTTGCCGGAAGGGGCTACGAAAAAATAGGGGATTCCCTCGTGGTAAACCCGGGTCCTATGTGTGAAGGTTACTTTGCCGTTATAGACGTTCAGGATAAAAAGGTCGAATACGGGGATTTAAGATAACTTCATCCCCGCCC
>CAZNBH010000005.1:0-16654 GCA_964571355.1 uncultured Aquifex sp. | reverse complement strand
TAGTGGCGTTTGGGGGTTTCGTATTCAACGTGGGTGATGTTAATGGTAATACCCCTTTCCTTTTCCTCGGGGGCGCGGTCGATTTGTTCGTAGGAAAGGCATTGAGCTTTACCGCCGGGGAGGTCGCCTGCTGCGAGAACGCAGGTAATAGCGGAGGTTAGGGTGGATTTACCGTGGTCAACGTGACCTATGGTTCCTACGTTTACGTGTTCTTTTTCCCTTACAAATTTTTCCTTTGCCATATTAATGTGCCTCCTGCTTTTTTAAACGCAAAAGGTATATTTTACCGAAATTGGATTGGCGAAGGCAAGACAAGTGGAGGATACCTTAATTAAGGTTAATTTTAACTCAAGTGTTATTGGAAATACCCCGCCGAAGGCGGGCATTTATTTTCTTTTTAAGAAACACCGAAAAGTTCCCTTTTGACCTTTACAAAACGCTTTATTTCTTCAAGGGGCTGGGCGTTTAGGATATCCCCCGCCGTAGCCCATCCTCTACGGGCTAAACCTATCCCTATTTTGGTGGTCCACAGCTGTTTTATCGAGTGGGCATCGCTGTTTATAACCAATTTCACCCCCTCCTCGACCGCCCTCCTTATGTGTTGGCTATCGAGGTCTTCCCTTTGGGAGTTTATCTCCAAAGCGGTATTGGTCTCTTTAGCCTTTTGGAGGATTTTGTCGAAATCGAGGGGATACCCCTCCCGATACCCGTACTGCTTACCGAAGGGATGCCCTATTAAGTTCACATAGGGGTTTTCCATCGCCTTCAGTATCCTTTCGGTGTTGTCCTGGTTAAACCTACTGTGAATGGAGGCGGTTACGAAATCGAATTCCTTTAATAGGTCATCTGGTAAATCGAGACTCCCGTCGGGGAGGATGTCTACCTCCGCCGACCAGAGGATTTGGATTTTATCCCCGTAAAGGTCTCTAAGCCTTTGTATTTCCCTTTTTTGTTCCTCAAACCTCTCGGGGGTTAAACCGTTGGCAACCCTTGCGCTCTGCGAGTGGTCCGATATCGCCATGTATTCGTAGCCCATAGCTATACAGGCTTTTACCATTTCCTCTATGGTATTCAGTCCATCGCTCCAATTGGAGTGCATATGCAAATCCCCTTTTAGTCCCCCGTAGGGGATGAGGTTCGGTATTTTTCCCTCGAGGGCGGCTTCTATTTCACCGGTGTTTTCCCTTATTTCGGGTGGAATAAATTGCATTCCCAAAATTTGGTAAACCTCCTCCTCGGTTTTTCCGGCCACCTTTTTGCCGGTCGAAACCTCAAAAACCCCGTATTCGTTAATCTTTAAGCCTTTTTCCTTCGCTATTTCTCTAAGCTTTATGTTGTGGTGCTTGGAGCCGGTAAAGTATTGGAGAGCCGCCCCCCAACTGTCGGGTTCCACCGTTCTTAGGTCGCACTGGCGGTGGTATTCCTTTAATAGGATTGTGGACTTCGTTTCCCCGTGGAGTTGGACGTCCTCTATGTCGGGAAACCGAACAAAGGCATCGTGGATTTTTTTCCAGTGTTCCCTTTTTGCGGAAATTAAGATATCGAAGTCCCTAATGGTTTCTTTCATCCTCCTAACGCTTCCCGCAACGGTGATGTTTTCGATGTAATCCCCTACGGTGTTTTTTAGGTGTTCTACAACCGCCTGCGCCAAGGGGTAGGCTATTACCAATGGAATTCTTTCCTGGGCTTTCTGCCATAGTTCTATCCCTTTGAGGATTTTTTCCACCTTTTTAGGTCCAAAACCGGGAAGTTTTGCGAGGGAGCCGTCCTTTAAAACCTTTAAAAAATCCTCTTTGGTTCTAACCCCGAGCTTTTCGTATGCGACCTTTAGGGTTTTGGGTCCCACGCCGGGGATTTCCATCAGCTCCAAAAGCCCTTCGGGGACCTTTTTTCTAAGTTCCTCGTACTTTTGAAGGGTACCGGTTTTTAAGAACTCCTCTATCTTTGCGATTGTCGACCCGCCTATTCCCTTTATTTTGTATAAATAACCGCTCTCGAGGGCTTCCCCCACGTCCATCGGGAGGTTCTCTATAACCTTTGCAACCCTTCGGTAGGTTCTTATGCGGAAAGGATTGTCCCCCAAAAATTCGAGGATATCGGCCATCCGTTCGAAGATTTCGGCGAGCTTTTTGTTCCTCTCCATGGGATAGAAATTAATCAAATCGGGGAAAATCCCCCGAAGGGGGCATAAGATTTAAAAATCGATGGACTGGACACTCGTAGCACAAAAAATCGTTTTGTCCTTTATGACCGCCACCTTCGCGATAGGGGCTTTTTTCAGCTTCGTTGTAGCCCCGATTTTGTTCAAAACCCTCCCCAAGGAGCAGGCGGGCAAGGTTGTCGAAAAGGTATTTCCCATTTACTTCGGACTTTGTCTGGCACTCGACGCCCTCTCGCTCCTCGCGGTGTTCAAAGCAAACGTCGGTTTTATCCTGATTTTGATTTTGATATTAACAATAACCTTTAACGCTATTCAGCTTTACATCATCATCCCCGAAAGTAGGGAAAAGAAGAAAACCGATTACCAAGCCTTTTTAAAGCTCCACAAAATATCGGTCTCCCTAAACCTGGCGGTGGTCTTTCTAAACCTCGCGGGTATTCTTTACCTCATCCTCAAACCTTTTTAGTTTCCCTTTTCAAAAATTCCCATAGGAGGATTAATATCCCCAAAGATACACATATATCGGCAACGTTGAAGGCGGGGTAATGCCATTCCCCTATGTGGAAATCTATAAAGTCCCTCACGTATCCCAAATAGAGGCGGTCTATCAAATTGCCAATTCCACCCCCGAGAATTAGCCCCAAAGCGAACCTCAGGGTTTTGTTTTCGGTTTTAAAAAAAAGAGCCGCTACCGCGGAGAGAACCAATAAGGGGATTAGGTAGTAAAAAACCACCTTTAAGGGGTTATCGGAACTTTGCCAAACCCCGAAGGCAAAACCGGTGTTGTAAACCACCACCAGGTCTAAAAATGGGAATATCTTTAAAGGGTGGTCTAAATACCTTTCCGCAAAAAGTTTCGTAAGTTGGTCCAATACCGCGCAGAGGATTGGTAAAGAAACCCACCATAGGAGGGTTAAACGCCTCATTTCTTTACCCCGTAAAGGCCTTTTTCGACGAATTCCCTAACGATGGGATTTTTCGAATTCAGTATTTCCTCGGGGGTTCCCACCTCGAGGAGCTCACCTTTGTAAATGAAACCTATCCTATCGGCAATAGTGAGGGCGGAAATCATATCGTGGGTAACAACCACCGAGGTAGCCCCTATTTTCTCCCTCAAAGAAACAATGAGGCGGTCTATGTTTCTCGAGGTTATGGGGTCCAATCCGGAGGTTGGCTCGTCGTAAAGGATAACCCTACCCTCACCGGCTATAGCGCGGGCGGTGGAAACCCTCTTTTTCATACCCCCCGAGAGTTGGGAGGGGTACAAATCGGCAACACTCTCGTCGAGGTCCACCTTTTTTAGGATTTCTATAGCCTTTTTTCGAACCTCGCTTTTCGGTAGGGAGGTGTGCTCGAGGTAGTAAAATCCGACGTTTTCCCAAACGGTTAAAAAGTCAAAAAGTGCCCCCTCTTGGAAAACGTATCCCATTTTTAACCTTATTTGGTCGAGTTCCTCTTCCGATAACTCCGAGAGGTTTTTCCCGAAAACGCAAACACATCCGGAGGTGGGTTTCCACAAACCTATTAGGTGCTTTAAAAGGGTACTCTTCCCCGAACCGGAACCCCCTATTATTACGAAAATTTCCCCCTCGTAAACGGTGAGGTTTATATCTTTTAACACCTCCCTATCGCCGAATTTTTTGTAGAGGTTTCTAACCTCTATAACCGGTTTGGACATCAAAAAAACACTTTAAAGGTTGGCTTATTTACTTGGTTATTTTCCTTCGCAAACCATGAGATTTTTTACCAAGGAAAATCTATAATAGAAGTCAATGGGATTTTCGGGAAACTTAAAGGATTTCCCCTTTCCGGATATTCTGCAGGTTATAGCCAAAGAGGGGAAAAATGGAATACTCCTCGTAGAGTGGAAGGATTTGATAGTGGCCTATTACATCAAAAAGGGACAAATAATTTTTGCCCGCCCGGTGGATAAGATAACGAGGGTTTACACCGAACGGAAATTCGGAGACCTTTTGAAAAAACTCCACATAAAGGAAGAGGTGATTCCCAAAATCCTCGAAAAGTACCTTTTAAACAGGCTTGACGAGAGGGAGGGTATTTTTTCCCTTATATTCGGGTTTATCCAATACACGTCCAACGAAAAGGTGTTTATACCTATAGAGCAGATAATTATCGAGGCTTCGAGGAAGCTAAAACCTATGGAGGTCAAGCGGAAAATCAGCGATGATATGCTCACCTTCATAGTTACGGAGGAGGGTAAACAAAAGGTTAAAAATCTCAATCTAAATGCGGTGGAGAAAAAGGTTTTAGAGCTCATAGACGGAAAGAAAACGGTTGCCGATATTAGAAAGGCGCTTTACCCCACCCCGCCCATAGAGATAGATAAAGCCCTCTACGGGCTCTGGTCGGCGGGGATTATTAAACGTATTAGGAGGGGTAAAAGGCACAAACCCGAAGGGCTCACCCTCGACATCCTCAAAAAGATTATCGACAAAGTTAAAGACCTATAAAGGGAGGGAAACCGTAAATGTTTATGCCCAAAGGTGAGGGAAACAAAAAGAGGATAAAAGTTCTAATATCGGGTCCATTCGCGGCGGGAAAAACCCAATTTATAAAAACCATTTCGGAAATAGAGCCCCTTACAACCGAAAAGAAAACCTCCAAAAAGGACGAAAAGCAGGTTAAGAACTTCACCACCGTCGCTATGGACTTCGGTAAAATCACCATCGACGACGAGCACGAGCTCTACCTGTTCGGAACGCCGGGGCAAGCCCGTTTCGACTTTATGTGGGATATATTGGGTAAAGGGGCTTTGGGAATTATAGTTTTGGTCGATAGCACAAACCCCGAAACCTTCCACGAGGCGAGGCAGATTATAAACTTTTTCGAGAGTAGGTATCCCGTTCCGATGGTCGTAGGTGCGAACAAGCAGGACTTACCCAACGCGTGGACCCCCGAGATGATAAAGCACGCCCTAAACCTCGATACCGAGGACATCCCCGTCGTTCCGGTGGTGGCAACCGATAAAGAAAGCGTGAAAAAAACCCTTTTGAAACTCCTCGAGGAGATTTATAAAGAATTCGGTTAATGCTCCCCTTTGAGGACGACCTCCTTTTGGAACTTTTTGAGTTAAAGGAACAAAATCTCTACCGCACCAGGTGGCTGAAAAATAAAAACCTTTCCGTTTTGTGTTCCAACAACTATTTAAATCTCTCCAACCATCCGAGGGTAAAGGAAGCTTCTATAAAAGCCGTTGAGAGGTTTGGAACATCTTCGGGAGCCTCCCAATTGGTGAGCGGATATACCGAACTCCACAAGAGGTTAGAAGATTTCCTAACTTCCGTTAAGGGAGTCGAAGGTTGTTTAAACCTCGGTAGTGGATATTTGGCAAATGTAGGGGTGATTTCAGCCTTTTTCCGCAAGGGGGACGTTGTATTCAGCGACCGACTAAACCACGCCTCGATTATAGATGGAATCCGCCTATCGGGGGCGGATAAATTTGTTTACCCCCACAGGGACGTTAAAACTTTGGAAAACCTTTTAAGGGAACATAGAAACAAATACAACCGCTGCGGGATTATAACCGATTCGGTTTTTAGTATGGACGGGGATATAGCCCCCTTGGGGGAATTGAACCGATTGGCAAAAACCTACAACTGCGCCCTTTTGGTGGACGACGCCCATGCGACGGGGACGATAGGGCTATCCTCGTTGGAGTTCTTTCGGATAAACCCCGAAGGGCATATAGTTCAAATAGGAACCTTTTCGAAGGCTTTGGGGAGTTACGGGGCTTACGTTTGCGGGTCGAAGGCGGTAATCGAATACCTGATTAACAGGGCTCGGAGTCTGATATTTTCGACCGCCCTCCCTCCGGGGGTTGTGGCGGCATCCCTCGAGGCTTTAAAAGTCCTTACCGAGAAACCTCAATTGATTTTGGAGCTCCAAAAAAGGTCGACCTATTTGAAAAAACTCCTTAGGGAGGAGGGTTTTGACCTGGGACTTTCGGAGGATATAACCCCTATTGTTCCCATCATGGTTTACGACGAGGAAAAAGCCCTAAAGGTGAGGGATTGTTTGCTCCAAAAGGGGTTTTTCGTTCAGGCTATAAGGTACCCCACGGTGGAAAGGGGTAAAGCCCGCCTTAGGCTGACGATAACCTTGGAGTATCCGCTCGAGGTGTACCTAAAATTTGTGGAAACCCTAAAAAGTTGTGTTAAAATATAGATTTCCCTTTATGGTTTTCAAGGGGTTTTATTTTACCATCGAAGGTCACCGCCTTACAATACCCTTCCCTTCAAATTGTATATTACCCCGATACTTTTGTGGGGGAGGTGCGAAATGATTCACCACGAGGATATCGAAAAACTTTTGGAACTAGGTAAGGAAAAGGGATTTTTAACCTACGATGAGATAAACGAGGTTCTCGGCGAGGATTTCCTCGAGTCGGAACAATTCGAAGAAATTCTCGATATCCTTCAGGAGCACAATATAAAGGTGGTCGACGAGGTCAGCGAGGAAATCGAAAAGGAACTGGCGGAGGAGGAGGAAGAGGAAAGGGACGAAATAGTGGTTTCGTCGACCTCTTACTCCGGCGATGAGCAGGAGGACCCGGTAAAGCTCTACCTTAGAGAAATGGGAAAAATCCCCCTACTCACCCGCGAGCAGGAGGTTTACTACGCCCGTCAGATAGAGCTAGGTAGGAAGATTTTGAGAAGGGGACTTTTAAGAACCGCCTTTTTGGTCGACCAGATTCTCGACGATTGGGCGGCTGTTTGCAACAAGAAGAAAAAGATAAACGAGGTTATGGACTTAATCGAACTCGACGAGCTCGACGAAAAGGAAGCCAACAAGAAGATGAAGGAATACGAGCGGCTCTTTATGGATTTGGGATTGGAGTTGGCAAAGGCGTATAAGGAGGTTCTCGAAGCGAGGGAAAAGTACTACGCCTTCCCCAGCGACGAGACTAAGAGGGAATACCTCCTAAAGCACGCCGAAATGAACCGCATCCTCAAAAAAATGAAAATCAAGTATTCCAAATTCGAAAGGGTTGCCGACGAACTCATAAAGCTGTACAAGCAGTATAGGAGAAAGCTCAAAGAACTAAAGGTTAAAGAGAAAAAGCTTAAAAATATCCACCCCGATATAGACGAACTTTTGGCAAACTACCTAACCGACCCCGAGCTTCAAAAGAAAATTAAAGAGGCCGGTTACTCCCTGCCAAAGTTTGAAACCTTACGAACCGAGTATTACAAACTTAAAAGGGAAATAAAACAACTCGAGGACAAGATGGGGGTTCTCCCCGGTGAACTCGACAAGGTAATGCAGATAATCCAAAAGGGGAGGAAAAGGGTAATAGACGCCAAACAGGTAATGGTTAAATCGAACCTCCGCCTTGTGGTGTCGATAGCGAAAAGGTACGTAAACAGGGGATTGCACTTTTTAGACCTCATTCAGGAAGGGAACATAGGATTAATGAAAGCGGTGGATAAGTTCGACTACCGCAAGGGGTTCAAGTTTTCGACCTACGCAACTTGGTGGATTAGGCAGGCGATAACCAGGGCTATAGCCGACCAGGCAAGAACCATCAGAATACCGGTTCACATGATAGAGACGATAAACAAAATTATTAGAACCTCGAAGAGGATTTTCCAAGAGGAGGGTAGGAACGCCACCCCCGAGGATATAGCAAGGGAGTTGAACCTTCCCGTAGAGAAGGTTAGAAGGGTAATGAGGGCTGCTTTAGAGCCTATATCTTTGGAAACCCCTATAGGGGACGACGACGATACCCACCTAAAGGACTTTATAGAGGATACCTCCATCCCCAACCCCGAGGAGGTAATAGCCCGTAGAATGCTACGTCAGAAGATTCTCGAGGTTCTCGATACCCTATCTCCCAAGGAGAAGGAGGTCATTATTTACCGCTTCGGGTTAAACGACGACGGGGTGGAGTACACCCTCGAGCAGGTCGGAAAGATGTTCAACGTTACGAGGGAAAGGATAAGGCAAATAGAGAACAAGGCTATAAAGAAACTCCGCCACCCTATGAGGGCGAAGTATCTAAAGGATTTCCTCGAAAACTTCTAAAAATCGAAGGGGTCCCTCACCCTTCCCAATATTTTTTCCAAACAATTTTCGGGGCAAATATTTTCGGTTCTAACCATTTGGAGCTGTTCGTAGGTTATAACCCCCAAAGGTGCAAGAATTGGTAACAGCGGTAGGAAAAAGTACCAGGGGAGTTCCAAAACCGGTTTTTGAATTCCCAACCTTTGGAGGATTTTCGCAAAGAATTCCTTCATGGTCATCGTATAGGGACCCCCCAATTCGCAAATCCTGTTTTTAAGCCTATCCTCCACCACAGCGGTGTAAATCGATTCGACCAAATCCATTACGTGGAGGGGTTGAACCCTCGTTTTCGGAACCACAAAGAGGGGGGCTATTTTTGCAAATTTTTTTAACTGCTTTAGGAGGAGTTGCCCTTTACCCATAACTATCGAGGGTCTAAAAATCGTATAGGGCAACCCCGAGAGGATAACCGCCTCCTCTCCCCTCAACTTGGTCCTAAAGTACTCGGAGTAATTGTTCCTTCCAACCCCGCAGGCGGATATGTGAACAAACCTCCTCAAGTCGGGTGCGAGTTTTGCCGCCTCCACCAGGTTTTTGACAAATTCAACGTGGGCTTTCCTATAGGTGTTTTCCTTTGTTTCGTAGAGAACCCCCACGAGGTTTACAATTGCATCGGGTTCTATTGTGGGAATTTCACCTTTTAAAAAGTTCCACCCCTTGGTGAGGTCCAAAGTTTCCACCCGAGGGTCGGGAAACAACAACCTCACCTTTTCGGGATTTCGGGAAATAATCCAAATCCTACTGTCGGTCTTTTCGAGCAGATATTTGACCAACTCCGTACCTATAAAACCCGTTCCACCGGCTACTATTATTTTCATTTGATTAAAAATTAGAACGCCCGCGCGGAGCGCGGGGATTTTGTTTTAAAAACTTTCGAGGGAAGGGTTAAAGGGAAATTCGCCGTATTTTGCACCCAATACGATAACCCTGTTTCCCTCCACCTTTATCCTATCTTCGGCAAACCATTGGATGACCTGCGGATAAATTCGGTGCTCGTGTTTTAGTATGCGGTTTGCCAAGGTTTCGGCGGTATCGTTGGGCAAAACGGGGACAACCGCCTGGGCTATAATAGGACCGCTGTCGAGCTCCGGCGTAACGAGGTGAACCGAGCAACCGGTATACTTAACCCCGTAATCGAACGCTTGCCTTTGGGCTTCCAACCCCTTAAAGGAGGGAAGGAGCGAGGGGTGGATATTGATAATCCTGTTTTCAAAGGCTTCTATAAAGTTCTTGGGGACTATCTTCATAAAGCCGGCCAAAACAATCAATCGGGCACCGCTCCTTTTCACCGCCTCTATTAAAGCTTGTCCCCACTCTTCGGGGGTTTTGTATTTTTTCGAAGGTATAACCTCGTAGGGGATACCGTGTTTTTTACACCTCTCCAAGGCGTAGGCTTTGGAGCGGTTACTCACCACCAGGCGGATTTCGGCGTCGAGTTTTCCCCCTTCTATTGCATCGATTATCGATTGCAGGTTGGTACCCCTTCCCGATACAAAAACCGCTATGGGTAACTTTTTCCTTTCCATTGAAAGGAATAGATTTTCAACGAATTTTCCTACCGATGGATATAAGAGAAAAGGTCGAAATCATCATAAGGAGGTTAAAAAAACTATATCCAAACCCCAAATTGGAACTCGAATTCGAAAATGCGTTCCAACTTTTGGTTATGGCTATTCTCGCCGCCCAGGAGAGCGATAAAAAGGTCAACAAGGTTGCGAAGGAACTCTTTAAGGAGTTAAAACATCCCAAACACTTTGCGGAGTTGGAGGTTGAAGAAATCGCCGAAAGGATAAAGCACATAAGGTGGCACCACCGCAAAGCGGAGCTCTTAATAAAGTGTTGTAAAGCCCTTTTGGAGATTTACAACGGAGAGGTTCCAAATGAGGTCGACGACCTGGCGAAACTCCCCGGTGTGGGTAGAAAAACCGCCCACATGGTGGTGGGCGGGGCTTACAAAAAACCGGCGTTGATAACCGATAGACACTTTATCAGGGTGGCAAACCGCCTTGGGTTAACCAAGGAGAAAACCCCCGAAAAGGTGGAAAAGGACTTGGCCCCCAAAATACCTAAAAAATACTGGTTGGAACTATCCCTGTTGCTTATAGAGCACGGGAAACATATATGCAAAGCTAAAAAACCCCTTTGCGATAAGTGTCCTTTAACCGATATATGCGAATATTACTTGGAAAACAGAAAGGGATAGAAAAGAAGAGACGATGGTTATACGATTTCTACTTCTGCGCCAACCTCTTCGAGTTTGGCTTTGATTTGTTCCGCTTCCTCTTTGGAAACGCCTTCTTTTACCTTGGCGGGTGCGCCGTCGACGAGGGCTTTAGCCTCTTTTAGACCCAAGCCGGTGATTTCCCTAACAACTTTGATAACTTTGATTTTGTTGGAACCGGGATTTTTGAGAACTACGTCGAATTCGGTTTTTTCTTCGGCTTGGGCTTCACCGCCGGCTGCACCGGGAACCGCGGCTACTGCGGCTACAGCCTGGGCGGAAACACCCCACTTTTCTTCCATCATTTTGGTTAGCTCTACAATCTCCAAGAGAGAGAGCTGTTCCAACTCTTCGATGATTTTCTCGAGTTTTTCGTTAGCCATTTTTTTACCTCCCTTTTAAGTTTTGGTTTTCAAGAGGGGAAGCCCCTTAGGACTCTCCCCCTTCTTTTTTCTTTTCTTCGTAAGCTTTAAGCGTAAGCAACAAGTTTTGGGGCACAGCCCTGAGTAAGTTGTAAAGTTTTTGAACGGGACCCCTGATAGCCCCGATAAGCATAGCGAGGGCTTGTTCCCTCGAAGGTAGTTTGGCTATAGCCTCAACTTCCTCGGGGGTTAAAAATTGATTGGTTTCCACGTAATAGCCACCTTTAATCCTGGTGGTCTCGTACTTTTTAATAATTTCGTCTACGACGAACTTGGTCAGCTCGACCATATCCCCGTAGGAGAATATGGCCGCGGTAGGTCCGGTAAACACCTCGTCCTCGTGGTCGGCAACGGGAGTGTCCATAAAAGCCCTGTAGAGGAGGGTGTTACGGCTTACAACCATTTCGCCGCCTTTTTCCCTAATACCCATGCGGAGTTGGGACATAGGCCACGCATCTATCCCGGTGAAATCTATAAAAATCACCAAGTTGGACTTGTTCAGTCTTTCCTTATATCCCTTTATCAGTTCCTTTTTCTTTGCCAAGTTGGGTCTGTTTACGTCTACCACGTATTGGGTTGCCATACTCTATTCCTCCCCCTTCCTTATGCCGCCTCTTGTTGCAATTCCAAGAGAGTCCTATTCACATCTAATTTTACAGAAGGACTCATGGTTAGGGACAAAGCAATGTTTCTAACGTACTGTCCCTTTGCTCCGGGCGGTCTGGCGTCGAGAACGGCTCTAATTGCGGTTTTTATATTCTCGAGGAGCTTTTCCCTATCGAAGGATATTTTTCCAACGGGCATGTGTAGGTTTCCGGCTTTGTCCACTCTGAATTCCACCCTACCCTTCTTAGCCTCTTGAACGGCGGTCTTTACGTCGTTGGTAACCGTTCCGGTTTTGGGGTTGGGCATCAAACCTCTGGGTCCCAAAATCCTACCCAAGCGGGCTACCTTGGGCATCATGTCGGGGGTGGCTATTACGGTGTGAAATTGCTCAACGTCTATCCTACCCTTGAGGATGTCCTCGATGAGCTCCTCGCCGCCTACGAGGTCCGCACCGGCCTCTTCCGCCTCTTTTTGTTTTTCACCCGAGGCTATAACCATAACCTTGATGGGTTTACCCAAACCGTGGGGCAATACCACCGAACCCCTTACCTGTTGGTCGGGATATTTGGGGTCTACACCCAATCTAAAGGCGAGGTCTACGGTTTCGTCGAAGTTTCTGGGAACCTCTTCGGCCATTTTTTTGAGGATATCAACCGCCTCTTCAAGGGTGTAACGTTTGGTTTTATCTACAAACTTAGCCCTTTCTATGTATTTTTTACCCCTTTTAGCCATAGCGGTTAACCCTCCCAACCTTCTATTTCGATTCCCATGCTACGGGCGGTTCCGGCAACGGTTCTCATAGCGGCTTTTAGGTCGTTGGTGTTCATGTCCTTCATTTTGGTCTTGGCTATTTCCTCGAGCTGTTTAACGGTTATCTTTCCCACCTTAATCCTGTTGGGTTCGGGGGAACCTTTTTCTACACCCGCCGCCTTTTTTAGGAGGTAAGACGTAGGCGGTGTTTTTAGGATAAAGGTAAAGCTCCTGTCGCTGTAGATGGTGATTACGACCGGTAGGATGGTCCCCGGCTCGTAATCCTTAGAGGCGGCGTTGAACGCCTTGACGAATTCCATTATGTTGACCCCGTGCTGACCGAGCGCGGGACCAACCGGTGGTGCGGGGGACGCCTGTTGAGCCGGTATCATCAGCTCAACGGTGGCTACCACCTTCTTAGCCATTGTTTATTCCTCCCAAAGTAATCAAAGTTTTTCCACCTGGGTGTAGTCGAGTTCTACCGGGGTAGGACGACCGAAGATGCTCACCATAACGACGACCTTTTCCCTTTCGGGGATAACCTCTTCGACCGTCCCGGTAAAACCCATAAAAGGTCCTTCTATTATACGAACCTGTTCCCCTTTTTGGAAAGGAACTTTTTTGATTTTGACCCCTTTGCGGACCTTTTCAAGGATTGCCATTACCTGTTCTTCGGGAATGGAAACCACTTTTCCGCCTACGATAATCGGTCTGTAAACGTGGGGTGCCTTTTCTATAACCCTTAGGAGTTTGTCGTTAATTATCCCTTTTAGGAAGATATAACCCGGGAAAACCCTATTATCGAGGATGATTTTCGCCTCGGTTTTGTTCTTTTTGCACTGGATTTTTTGACCGGCTTTGCTTATGGGGGGAACATCCTGGCAGGTATCCCCCTCAACGCTCTCCTTAACGTAAACCTCCCCTTCGGGGGTTATAACGAAGGTGGTTATTCCGTATTTACCCAAAACGTCTATTTCCCTGTCGGTATCCTTTCCGGGAACTCTAAGGGGCAAACGGTACTTTTCCTTTCCGAGGGCTTTTATTACGACCTTTTCCTCGGCGGGGACTATTATCTCGTCGACCAAATTCTCCAATCCTTCCTGCCTTATCAGCTGGAGTAGGTTTTCCTTGGCGATAAACTCTTTACCACCTTCGACCTGTAAGGCGTACCATTCCTTTTTCTGCTCTTGCTCCTGTTTTTCCCCGTTTGCCATAATAAAGCCCCTTAGAGTTTATTGAAAACCAAAGAGATAAGTTTAACAAAAATTAGGTCTAAAATCCATAAATATAAACTAAAAAAGGTAACGAATACAACCACCGCTATAGAAGCCCTTATAACGAGTTCCCTCGAAGGGAAGATTACCCTTTTTAGCTCCTCCCTTACCCCTTCGAGGAACTCTATAACATCCTTTACCATCAAAGGTTTATCAGTTTACCTTTAAAATTTACCCGCTATGTTGGCTACGGTTATTTTTGTTCTTTTGATACTCGTCGCGATACTGCTCATTATTGTGGTCTTACTGCAAAAGGGAACCTCGGAGTTTGCCCTGGCGTTCGGTTCCAACCCCATGCAATCGATGTTCGGGGGAACCGAAGCCGATACGATTCTTACAAAGATAACCTTTTTCCTCGGCGGGTTGTTTCTCGTCTTATCGCTCCTCTATGCGGTGGTGAACAAAAACGAACAAAATCAACTTTTAAAGGAACTAAAACAGGAACAGGCTACGAAACCGGTTTCTCAAAAATAAACCTTTTATGGGAACGGTTATAAACATCCTCACCCTCTTGGTGGTTTCCCTCTTCGTTGCCTGGGAAGTTTTCGAAAAGGTTCACACCCAACCGGTAAAGGAAATTAAACCATCCCACCCCCAAAGGGTGGAATACTCCCTCACCCTCGAGGGGAACATGGACTTTCTAAAACTCCTATTGGATAAAAATTGGTACTTTTCTTACTCCGATGGGAAGGTGTTCCTACTGCTACCCGATAAGGGGGCTGTTAAGGAGGTTTTAAACCTTTATGGAAAGTATCTAACCGAAACTCGGAAAAGGAAATTTGCACGCTATACCGTGAGGAATTTGATAAAACTCGATATGGAAAAGGTAAGGGAAAAACTCCTTTCGGCGGAAAACAATTACGGGGAACTTTACAACCTCCTAAAGGAGAGGGGTATTAAGGTCTCCTTCGAGGTATTTGGGGACGATATTAAAAACCTCCGCAGGAAGATTTTCGAAGCCTACAACCTCTACTGGGAGAAAAAATACGAACAACTCCTAAATGGGTTCAAAGAGTTCGTTAAAGAACCCTCCTTCGATTTTGCGTATTTAATCCAAAAGGCGGAAACCTTTTACGGGAACGACCTGAAGGTGAGACTTTTTAAGTTATTCCTAAATAAGGTTTATTACGAAACCCGCCTCGAAGCGGACCTGTTCAAATATAGGGAATATGGAGGTAAGGATTAAAAAGTTTTATCCCTTTCTGTTAAAGATGAAAAACGCAACCCTTTTGGGTTACGCCGATATAATTTTGGACGACCTCCTCGAGATTAGGGGGATAAAGCTTTTAAAGAAACCCAACGGTGGGATATTCATAACCCCCCCAGCGGTGCAAAACGAGCGGGGGGAGTATTTCGAAATAATCAAATTCCTCGACAGGGAACTTAGGGAAAAAATCAGAAAAGCTTTGAGCGATTATTACAAAGAGCATTATGGAGAAGGGGTTTAAACTAATAGGGATGCGTTTTTTCGCCATTCTTTTCCTTTTACCCTTGGTAATTTTTTCAAAAACGGTAGTTTATAAGGTTTATTACGGCTTTTTCCCCGCCGGTAGGATAGAAATCGAGTTTAACGACGAAAAGGTTTTGGTGAAAGGACACTCGGAAGGGATTATTTCGTGGTTTTACCACTACAAACTCTTTATGGAATACGATTTAAACAACCCTCAAAAGAGCTATTTGGTGGAAAACGAAAATGGGAAAAAGAAATTTTACAACTTTAAAAGGATTCTCGAGAAAAAGGCTTGGCTCCCCTTGGTGGTAAACATCCTCTTAAAAAAACCCTCCCTCCAAAGGGTTATAAAGGTGGGAAACTACACCGTAATCCTAAAAGGGATTAAAAATGGAAGTTATCACTTCCTCGTTAAGGGGAGTAAAAGAACCAAGTCGATAACCGTAAAGGGTTGGGGTAAAAACTCCTTCCCCGAGAGGATAGAAATAGACACCACCAAGGGGGATATAATTCTGGAAAAACTTAAAGAGGATGGAATGTAAAGAGGTAGAACTCTTTTTGGAAAGCCTTATAGAATTTCCCCATCCCCTTTTAAAGGAACTCTACGAGGAGGCGAAAAGGGAAAAATTCCCCGTTGTGGAACCCGTTGTCGGGCATCTCATAGCTTTTTTTGTGAGACTTTTGGACGCAAAAATTGTGGTGGAATTCGGTAGCGGGTTCGGATATTCCGCCCTTTGGGCGGCTCTTTCCTGTAAAAACTGCAAAATCTACTGCATAGACTATCAGGAAAAAAACAAAAAGAGGGCTTTGAAAATCTTTGAGAGGCTAAACCTCGAACAAAAAATAGAGTACCTCGTAGGGGAGGCGGAAACCATCTTTTCCCAATTGGGGTTTAAAGATAATTCGATAGACCTCGTTCTGTTCGACCACGAAAAACAGAATTACAGCGAGAGTTTGGACCTCGTTCTACCCAAACTGAAAAGGGGAGGGGTGATTATAGCCGACGACGTCCTTTGGAGGGGAAAGGTGCTAACCCCAAAAGGGGAGGGGATAAGGGAAAACTCCCTTAGGTTCTTTTTAAAGGAGATATTCACCCGAAGGGATATTACAACAACACTTTACCCATTCGGGGACGGTGTCGCGGTTATACAGAAACTTTAAGGGTTAAACCTTTAGCTCCTTCCCCTCCACGAGGCGCTCTATATTCGATTTATGCTTTACGAGGATTAGGGTAGCCACAAACCCTATTAGGAGCAACACCTTGGGGGGTAGTCCGAGCATTCCTCCCAAAAACATCGCCACGAAAGCTGCGACTATAGACCCCACCGAGACGTATCCCGATATTTTGTAGACGGCAAACCATACGGCAAGGGTTATAAATCCAAGCAAGGGAGAAAGGGCAAATAGAACCCCGCTTGCGGTTGCCACCCCTTTACCCCCCTTAAAGCCCAAAAAAGGGGAGAACATATGACCGAGAACCGCCGCCAATGCGGTGTAAAAGGTTATATCGCTGTCCAAACCGTAAAACTTTACCGCCACGGCGGTGGGGATATACCCCTTTAAAAAGTCGAGGATATAGACGGCTACGCCGTAAGGTTTGCCCAAAACCCTTGCCACGTTGGTGGCTCCGACGTTCCCGCTTCCGTGCTTTCTAATATCGATACCTTTCAGCAACCCGAGCAGATA
>CAZNBH010000004.1:0-16838 GCA_964571355.1 uncultured Aquifex sp. | reverse complement strand
ATGAAAACCTTAACCCAAAACCAAATGCTCAACTATATAACCCAATCCGCTTTCTTAATAGGGAAGAACGCCGTTTTTAAAACCGATACGATAAACGACGTTACCCAACAATACGTGCTAATAGCTCCTCAAAACTACTCCAACGTGGAGGTATCGATATTGGATTCAACCACCGGAAAGGTGGTAAAAAGTTATACAACAAACTTAAATGAGGGGTTGAACACCTTGGATTTGACAAACCTCCCGGCGGGAACATATAAGGTTCAGGTCTCCTATAACGGGCAAAATTTAAACGATGTTATCCTCGGTGTGGAATCGGTGGTTAACTACGTTTCCCTTGTGGGGAACGAACCTGTTTTGGGAACCTCCGCCGGTGAAAAACCCCTAAGGGACGTTGTATATATATCAACTTAAACATCAAAATAAGGAGGAATAGCGGTGGCTACGAAATTTAAACCTATTTTGGAAAAATTGGTTAGAGATGCGGGATTGGAAGGTGCTATTTTGTTATCCGCCGACGGTCTACCCATAGAGGCGGTCTTACCGGTCGGTTCTTCCGAGGAGAGATTGGCGGCTATGTCGGCCGCTATCCTATCGTTGGGTGAAAGGGCGGTTTACGAATTGGAAAAGGGCGAACTGGAACAGGTAACGGTGAAAGCCCAAAAGGGTTACGTAATTGTTACCGGTATAGGTGAGGACGCCGTTTTGACGGTTATGGCGGACGAAAATGCAAAGTTGGGGTTGCTCTATCTGGAGATTAGAAAGGCGGCAAAGGAAATTATGAAGCTTCTTTAATCCCTTTCTTTTTGTTGCCTATAAGATTTCCCAAATCGAGCATTAGGGCGGAGGCTACAAAAACCGAAGAGTAGGTTCCCACCGCTATACCCACCAAAAAGGCAAAGGCGATATTGGAGAGCATATCTCCCCCGAAGAGGTACAGAACCGAAGCCACCGCAAAGGTGGTTAAAGAGGTCATCAAAGTCCTCGAAAGGGTTTCGTTTATCGAAATATCTATTAGTTCCTTTAGGGGGGTGGCGGGGCGTAATCGGAGGTTTTCCCTTATACGGTCGAAGACCACCACCGTATCGGTTACCGAATAGCCGGCTACGGTCAAAAGAGCTCCCATAACCTCGAGGTTTACCTCTTTAAACGTTAGGGAGTAAGCCCCGAGGGTGGTTATAACGTCGTGGAAGAGGGCGAGAAGCGCGGCGAAAGCCCAAAGGGGTTTGAACCTAAAGCCCAAGTAAACCGTAATCAAGAGCAAAGCCGATAGTATCGCGTAAATAGCCTTTTGTTTGAGCTCGGAGCTAAATACCGCCCCTATCATCTCAAACCTTACGAGCTTCGCCCCCTTGAGGTATTTGAGGAGAAATTCCTTAATCTGTTTAACCGGCTCCCCGAGTTTTACCTTTACGAGGATATGCCCCTCTTTGGTCTCCTGCACGAGGATACCTTTAAAGCCGTGTTCCTTTAAGAGTTCCTTTATTTTGTCCTCCGATACCTTTTGGGGAGGGATTAACTCTATTACGTACCCCCCGGTGAAGTCCAAACCCAAATTCAGTCCCCTGAATTGGAGGAGAAAGAGGCTTCCGAGAACCAAAAAGAGGGAGAGGAGGTAGGCTTTAAAGCGGAAATCCATAAATCGGATTGGTTTTTGAAGGTTTACCATAAAAGGTGCAATTTTACTTTTGTTTATCCTTTGGGGGGTTTTCGGGGTATTTTATCCTCTCGTGGTAATAGGAAAGGATTTGTTCCTCGAGGGTTTTCTCTATTTTCTTTAAATCGTCCTCCGTAAGGGTGGAACGGTTTAGTTGACCTTCCTCTACGAGGGTATTTATAGCCCTCTTTATGGTGTTTCTAATCTCTTCGGGTGTGGGGTTTTTCAGCGCCCTGACCATAGCCTCGACGGTGTCGGCTATCATCACTATGGCCGTTTCTTTGCTCTGGGGGATGGGTCCCGCATAGCGGAATTTGTTTATATCGGCTTTTCCGTTCTCCCGAAGGGCTTTGTAGTAGAAATACTTAATGAGCTTAGTCCCCTGATGCTCCGGTATGAAGCGGGTAATCTCCTCGGGGAGGTTGTACTTTTTGGCGAGAACTAACCCCTCCTCGACGTGGTTCTTTATTATCGAGGCGCTAACCTCCGGATTTAACGAGGTGTGGGGATTTTTTCCGTTTACGTTTTCGATAAAGTACTGGGGGTTTACGAGCTTCCCTATGTCGTGAAACATCGCTCCGATTTTTACCAGAATGGGGTCCGCCCCCAATTTTTTTGCCAAACTTTCGGCGAGGAGGGATACCATCACCGAATGGTGGTAGGTTCCCGGCGCCCTTAACATCATCTCCCCTATAAGGGGATTGGAGAGGTTTGCCAACTTTTCGAGTTTTTCATCGCTGTACATAAACGGCAAAAGGTCCAAAAGCTTTTGCAACCCGAAGAGTAAAAAAATCTGAACCAACACCGAAAGGGGGTAAAAGACGAACACCAGCCACACGTGGGAGGGGTCTTTATTCAACAGACACCCCATTAGGAGGACCGAAAAAACGGCGTTTCCCGCGAGGAGGGCGTAAATCTCCGATAGGGTCTCCCTCTTTTGGGAATAGATATCCCCCGCTATTAGGTTGGCGAGGGCAAAGCCGACCGCAACAAAGATATTTTTGGAGGCTAAAAAAACCGTTAGGGTGGTCAAAAATAGGAAAATTCCGAGGGATTTCCTCCTAAAAAATACCTTCCCCAAAATTCCCAATACCGAGCCGAGGAATAGAAGGTAATAAAAGCCCCTATCGGGGAGTTTTAAAAAATCGGTTTTAGCAACGAGTTCGGTTAAAAACACCGCACCCAACGAGGTGAGGTGCAGGGTTAGAAATTCCCACCTTGTGAGGTAACGGAAAAAATCGAGCCTCCTTCCGAGGAAGACCAAAAGTAGAACCGTTACGGGGAAGGTTAGGAGGGCCTTCCAATCGGGGGAGAGGTTGGAAAGTAGAAGGCTCCAGATTAGGGAGGTGATTGTTACCGATACCCAAAAAAGGGTTTTAGTTTTCTCCCTTAACCTCGGATGTCGCATTTTTCTCTTTCTGTTCCTCGAACCGTTCGTAAGCCTGTATTATTTTCTGCACGATTGGGTGGCGCACCACGTCCTCCTTGCTGAATTCGACAAAGGCTATTCCGTCTATACCTTTTAAAACGGTCATAGCCTCGACCAGTCCCGATTCCCTCTTTTTGGGTAGGTCTATCTGGGTGACGTCCCCGGTAATTACCGCTTTCGAACCGAAACCTATACGGGTTAGGAACATCTTCATCTGTTCCTTGGTGGTGTTTTGCGCCTCGTCGAGGATGATAAAGGCGTCGTTTAACGTCCTACCCCTCATAAAGGCTAGCGGTGCTATCTCTATAACCCCTTTTTCGAGTAAGTAGTTCGCCTTGTCGAAGTCGACCATATCGTATAGGGCGTCGTAAAGGGGGGTCAAATACGGGTGCACCTTTTCGGCAATCCCTCCGGGGAGAAAACCGAGTTTTTCCCCCGCCTCGACCGCCGGACGGGTGAGGATTATTTTCGAAATCTTGTTGTCCTTTAGGTAGCGCAGAGCCATCGCCATGGCGAGATACGTTTTCCCCGTTCCGGCGGGTCCTATTCCGAACACTATGTCGTTTTCCTTTATCGCCTTTATATACCTCTTTTGGGAAGGGGTTTTGGGAACTATCGCCTTTTTGCGGTGGGTTATGAGGATAACCTCCTCCTGTTCTCCGCTATCGGTTTCCCTTTTTGGGGTGAGGACTTGTTCCAACTCGTTTAGGTATTTTTTTGCCTCTTCCCTGACCTGGGAGGCGTTTAGACCCCTTTGGGGGATTTCTCGGAGCATTTTCCTCAAAAAGGAGGTGAACTGTTTAACCTTATCCGGTTCGCCTTTTACTATAACCTCCGTTCCGCGGGCTATTACTTTAACCCCAAAAAGGTCGGCGAAAAATTTTAGATTTTCGTCAGCCCTACCTACGATGGCGAAAAACTTTTCGTCGAAACTCCCCAAGTCTATCCTTTCCTCTATCATCTTCCTCCTCAAATTGGTTAATTTAATCTTTAAACAAAACTAATTTTGGTTTTATCTTTGGAAAAATCCCGCAAAGGGTTGGCAAATTTCTACCGGGGAGGTGTGTAATTTTATAACTCCTAATGGAGAAAAAAGTTAGAACCCGCTTTGCCCCTTCGCCGACCGGTTGGTTGCACCTGGGAAACGCGAGGACCGCTATTTTCAACTACCTATTTGCGAGGCACAACAACGGGGAACTCGTTTTGAGGATAGAGGACACCGACAGGGAGCGTTCTAAGAAGGAATACGAGGATGCGATTATAGAGGACTTGAAGTGGCTCGGTATAGAGTGGGATGAAGGTCCCGACGTCGGGGGACCCCACGCCCCCTACCGCCAGAGCGAGCGGTTCGACATTTACAAAAAATACGTGGATATTTTGCTCGAGAAGGGTTACGCCTACAGGTGTTTTTGCACCCCCGAGGAGCTCGAAGCCGAAAGGGAAAGGGCTAAAAAGGAGGGAAGACCCTACCGCTACAGCGGTAAATGCCGCCACCTCACCCCCGAACAGGTGGAGGAGTACATAAAACAGGGAAAACCTTACACGATAAGGTTTAGGGTTCCCGACGGTAGGGAAATAGTCTTTAAAGACCTCGTAAAGGGTGAGGTGAAATTTAACGTTAACGATTTCGGAGACTTTGTTATCGTCCGCTCCGACGGTAGTCCCGTTTACAACTTCGTTGTGGTGATAGACGACGCCCTTATGGGGATAACCCACGTTATAAGGGGTGAGGACCACCTCTCCAATACCCCCAAGCAGATACTCATATACGAAGCCCTCGGTTTCCCCGTTCCCCAGTTCGCCCACCTGCCGATTATCCTCGGCGAGGATAGGAGCAAGCTCTCCAAAAGGCACGGGGCTGTGTCGGTAAGGCAGTACCGCTTCGACGGCTATCTTCCCGAAGCATTGTTGAACTTCCTCTCCCTATTGGGTTGGTATCCCGAAGACGGCAAGGAAATCCTCTCCAAGGAGGAGCTCATAGAGAGGTTCGATATAGAGGACATCCATAACGCCCCCGCGGTGTTCAACAGGGAAAAGCTCTATTGGATGAATGGGGTCTATATAAGGGAGGTTTTAGACCTCGACGACCTCACCCGAAGGGTGCTCGATTATTTGAAAAACTACAGGGACCACCTCGACGAGGAGGACAAACCCGTAGCCGACCTAATACTGCAAAAACCTTACGAGTATGTGAAAGAGGTTGTCTCCAAGGTAAGGGATAGTTTCTTCACCCTAAAGGAGTTTCCCAAAAGGGCAAAACCTTTCTTCGTGGAGGAGGTTACCTTAACCCCCGAGGCGGAAAAACATATTCAAAAGGTTACCCCCGAGGTGGCAAGGCAAATAGTTTCCCTCTACTTGGAAAAGGTCAAAAGTAGGGATACCTTTAAAGGGGAGGACTTTAAAAAGGTTGCCAAGGAGGTAGCAAAAGCTCTAAAGCTGAAACCGGGAATGGTGTTTAAAACCTTGAGGGTTGCACTTACGGGGGAAACCCAAGGTGTGAGCCTCGACCTCCTCGTGGATGTTATAGGTAAACGGGAAGTGGAAAGGAGATTGGAAAGGTTCCTCCAAAAGGTTTCTTAAACTTTCCCTTCCTTTCCTTTTTGGGACAATAGGAACACTATGAAACGGCTTTTGGTATGCTTGGGCTTTGCCTTTGGGCTTTCCTCCGGGTTGGTTTCGGCCCTCGACGAGGGACCCGCCGACGAGAGCGCCTATTGGATTTTGAAAATCCATGGGGAACTTCAGCCGATACCGGTAATCTCGGCGACCGAGTTGGATTTCGGTAAGGTTGAGGTCGGAAAGGTAGTCACCAAAAAGGTGAAAATTCTTAACAAGGGCTACGGAAGCCTCGTTATTAAAAAGGTTTACCTGCAGAACGGAACGCAGTTTGCAATCCAAAACACCACCTGCACCAAGCCCCTCGAGCTTGGGCAATCGTGCGAGATAACGGTAGCCTTTAAGCCAACCGAGGCGGGACCTTTGAACGATACCCTTTACATAGTAACCAACGACAAGGCTAATCCCGTTTATACGGTTGCCCTAAAGGGTGTTGGAACGGCGGCAATAATAGTCGAGGAGCAACCCCAATGCCCTACGGTTACAACCGTTTGCCCTTCCCAACCTCCGAAAAAAGAGATAAAACCTAAACCTAAAAAGGTTGAGAAAAAACCCAAACCGGTAGCTAAAAAGGTCAAACCTAAGAAGGAAAACCTTTTAAAACCCAAGGTAGGGGTATGGGTGGTTAAACCCTGCGATACGTTGTGGGATATTTCCGCCGATGTTTACGGAACCCCCTTACTGTGGGCCGCCATTTTCGAAGCCAACAAAGGCAAAATCTCCGACCCGTGGATTTTAAAAATCGGAACCAAATTGAAAATTCCCGCCCTTACACCGGAGCAGGTAAAAAAGTACAGGGAGGAAACCCTCCAGCTGATGGAGGAGATGGCGGATAGACCCTTGGGTCCCAAATGTCCTTTTTAAACCTCGTCGCTGAATATCTTTTCCGGTATCGGTACCTTTATTATTCCCTTTTCGTATCCCAATTTAAGGAGGAGTCTTACCGCTTCCCTTCCATCCTCCCCGTAGTCGATAGTCCTTTGATTGACGTACATCGATACGAATTTTTCACTCCTTTGGGGGTCGTCCTCCAACCCGCGGGCGAATTTCCTCGCGTATTCGAGGGCTTCCCCCTTGTGGGTAAGGGCATATTCGATGCTTTCCCTCATCAGTTTGGCTATTAGGTCTATCAGTTCCTTTCCGAGGTCTTTCCTAACTATGTTGCACCCCAACGGGAGGGGTAGGTTGTACTTTTCCATCCACCACTCGCCGAGGTCTACGAATTTGTAAAGCCCAAAATCCTTGTAGGTTAGTTGCCCTTCGTGGATTACCAAACCGGCGTCTACCTTCTCCTCCAACACCGCTGGGATAATATCCTCGAAGTAAACCTCAACCGGTTCGAAATCGGGTTCGAACAACTTTAGGGTGAGGAAAGCGGTGGTCCACCTACCGGGTACCGCTATTTTTTTCCCTTTTAAGGTGTCGAGGGGTTTTTTGGAAACCACTATAGGACCGTAACCCTCCCCTACACTTCCCCCCGAGGGTAGTACCCAATACTTATCCGCCACGTAGGGGTATGCGTGGAAGCTTATAGCCGAAACCTCCCATTTACCTTCCCTTGCATCGCGGTTGAGGCTCTCGATATCCTTTAAAACGTGTTCGAACTTCAGCCCATGGGTGTCTATCTTTTCGGCAACGAGGGGGTAGAACATAAAGGCGTCGTCGCTGTCGGGCGAGTGGGCTACGTGGATAACTCTCTTTTCCATAAAGGGGCAATTTTAAAGCCTTCCTATTAGGGGATTTGTCAAAGAGTTTTAAATCCTCCCCAACTAGGGAGAATAGATTTTTAAAACTGAAAATGGAGAGGAAAGAAATGGAAGACATCAAAAAAATCGAATTGGAAACCACCTTGCCCGGTCATCCCGAACCTATAAAAATCAGAACCGGCGATATAGCCCGCCTTTCGGACGGGGCGGTGATAGTTCAACAGGGCGAAACAATGGTTTTGGTGACCGCCGTTATGGACGAAAAGCCGATGGAAGACATCGACTTTACGCCGCTGGCGGTCGAATACAGGGAACAAACGGCGGCCTTCGGTAGGATACCCGGAGGTTTTTCCAAAAGGGAGGGTAAACCCCTCGATAGGGAGGTGTTGGTCGCGAGGGTTATAGACCGTCCGATAAGACCCCTATTCCCGAAGGGCTACTATTACGACACCATAATAACCGCCTTGCTTTTATCCGCCGACGACAAGTACGACCCCGACGTGCTCGCCATTACCGGCGCATCGGCGGCTCTCCACATTTCGAGGATACCCTGGGAGGGTCCCATAGCGGGGGTAAGGGTTTGCAGAATAGACGGCAAATTTGTGGTAAACCCCACCTACGAGGAGAGGAAAAAAGCCGACCTCGATATAGTGCTGGCGGGTAGCAAGGACGCCATAGTTATGGTCGAAGGTGGTGCTAAAGAGGTTCCCGAAGATGTTCTAAACGAAGCCCTTTACTTCGGTCACCAAGCCCTTCAACCGCTTATCCAACTGCAAGAGGATTTGAGAAAGATAGCCGGCCAACCTAAGTTCGAATACGAAAAAATCGACCTCCCCGAGGAGTGGAAGCAAAAGATAAGGGAATTTGCCGCCGACAAGATTTATCAGGCGTTGTTTATAAAGGACAAAAGGCAGAGGAAGGAAGCCCTCGATAGGATTCTCGAGGAAACCATCGAGACTTTACAAATCCCCGAGGAACTCCTGTTCAGGGCAAAGGTTTACTACAAGGAGCTCGAGAGCGAAATTATGCGTAAGCACCTATTCGATACCGGTGTCCGTATCGACGGTAGGAAGCCCGACGAGATAAGACCTATAACGATAGATATCCATCCCTTCCCCAGACCCCACGGTAGCGCTATATTCAGAAGGGGGCAAACCCAAGCGGCGGTTTCGGTAACCCTCGGCTCGCCGGAGGAAGCGCAGCTCGAGGAGAGCATCTACGAGGGGGAATGGTACAGGAGGTTTATGCTCCACTACTTCATGCCTCCTTTCTCCACCGGTGAGGCTAAACCTTGGGGTCCCCCGAGGAGGAGGGAAATCGGTCACGGATACCTCGCGCAAAGGGCTTTGGAACCGGTTATTCCCGACGAGGAAACCTTCCCCTATACCATAAGGGTGGTCTCCAACATACTCGAATCCAACGGTTCGACCTCTATGGCAACCGTTTGCGGGGCTTCGCTTGCACTTTTCGACGCCGGTGTGCCGGTAAAGGACAACAAACACGTCGCCGGTATAGCAATGGGGCTTGTTATGGATGAAGAGAGCGGCAAATACATAATTCTCACCGACATATTGGGGGACGAGGACCACCTCGGGGATATGGACTTTAAGGTTGCCGGTACGCGGGACGGAATTACCTCCATTCAAATGGACATAAAGGTCAAGGGGATAACCAAGGAGATAATGGCGGAAGCCCTCGAAAGGGCTAAAAAGGCGAGGAACTACATCCTCGACCTCATGTACAAAGCGATTTCCAAACCGAGGGAAAAACTATCCCCCTACGCGCCGAGGTTGGAAATTATCGAAATCCCCGAGGAGAAGGGAACCCTCATTATTGGACCCGGCGGTAAGACCGTTAGGGAAATCCAGGAGAAAACCGGAGCCACCGTATGGGTTCTCGACGGGGGGAAGGTCTCTATTAGCGCACCCAACGAGGAATCGCTCGAAAAGGCAAAGCAGATTATCAGGGAAATCACCAAGGACGTCGAGGTGGGAGATATCTATGTCGGAAAGGTTACAAGGGTTGAGCCCTACGGGGCTTTTGTTGAGATATTGCCCGGTAAGATAGGATTGCTCCACGTTTCCAAAATACCAGGCTACGTCAGGGACGCCAGGGACCTCTACAAGGTCGGGGACATTATTAAGGTTAAGGTTGCCGAACTCGACGAACTCGGTAGACCGAAGTTTACCACCCGAGGAATCCACGCCGGTAAGCAGAAGATAGAAAACCTCTACATCACCGAATGGGGAGAGGAATACCTCAAACAGATGGAGGAGGGTAGAACTTACGAACAGTTAAGGGAAAAGGAAAAAAGACAAAAACAGCAGGAGGATAAAAAATCCCCCGAAGGGGGCGATGAGCTCTCATCCGACGAAGTCACTTAACCCTTTTCCACCTTTTCTATATCCTCGGCGGTTATCTCCGGCCAACCGAATACACCGAAAGGCCAAAGTGCCGAACTAAACCAGGTATCGAGCACATCCTCGTCCCACCTTAGGTGGTAACTCCCGCACTTTTGACACCTCAAGGGGACCAAGAATTTAACCCCTTCGACCAACTCGGGGAGTATTGAGTACCTTCCGTTTTCCTCCTTTAGGAGGATACGGTTGTTTTTGCAACCCTCACCGGTGGAGTGGGCTTTTAGCCAGTTTTCCACCGAGTGGACACTTTCGAAAACCTCGGTCCTCTTGATGCCGTTTAAAACTTGGGTGTACACGTAGGTTAGGAAGCTTTCGTTTTCCCTGTAGGCGTTATAAACATCTTCGGCGGTGAACTGTTCGGGTATCCAACCGTTGTAGACCATTGCGTAAATCGCGTGGGGTGGAAATCCAACTATCGTTCCCTCTTGGGGTTGTTTTAGTAGGGGCACCCTTGGGTAGTTTTTCTCTATTAGCTCCTTCAAAAGGTCGAAATCCTTTAGGAAATCCAACTCTTGGAGGAAAACGAATTTTTGATAAAACTCGGCGTTGGTCATTTCGGGGTGAACGAAGTTGGGTTTTTGTAGGTATTCGATAACCTCCTCGGGTGAAAATATCTGTCCCATCCTTTGGTTGGCGTATATGTTGAAGACCAACTTCTGGAGGTAGTCCTCGAAGCTTTTTTCGCTGTAGACGTTTATATGTCCGCAATCCTCGCAATACCAGACGGGAATCCTATGCCCCCACCATATTTGGCGGGATATACACCAGTCCCGAAGGTTGTACATCCAATGCAAATAGTGTTTTTTCCAAAAGTCGGGGATAAAGCGGATTATTTCCTTTTCAACAACCTCGGTTGCCGGTTTCCTCAACCTCTCGTCGGAGGTTTTTACAAACCACTGAACCGAAACCATCGGTTCTATAACGGTCTTACAGCGGTAGCAATGTCCCACCGAGTGGACTATTTCCTCCTCCTTCTCGAGAAGCCCCAACTCTTTTAGTTTTAAAACTATTTGTTCCCTCGCCACGTAGCGGTCCAATCCCTTGAAGTCGCCGGCGTTTTCGTTCATGTGGGCGGTTTCATCCATAACGCTGACTATCGGAAGGTTATGGGTTTTCCCTATTTCGAAGTCGTTGGGGTCGTGGGCGGGGGTGATTTTTACCGCACCGGTTCCGAATTCCATTTTTACCCTTTCGTCGGCTACAACCGGTATTAGGTTGGAAACCTTATTCCCGTCGAGGTCCACCCTTTCCCATTCCACCAAGGGGAGGCGGAGTTTTTTACCTATGAGGTGCTTATACCTCGGGTCGTCGGGGTGGACCGCCACCGCGGTATCTCCCAGCATAGTTTCGGGGCGGGTTGTGGCTACGGTGATATACTCACCCGTTTCCGTTCCATTTTCGTCCACAACGGGGTATTTGATATACCAAAGTTTTCCCGGTTCCTCCTCGTATTCGACCTCGAGGTCGGATAGGGCGGTTCGGTCTTTGGGACACCAGTTCACTATATATCTATCCCTATAAATGAGACCCTCCTCGTAGAGGCGGTGGAAGTTTTCCCTTACAGCCCTCGAAAAACCCTCGTCCATGGTGAACCTTTCCCTCTCCCAGTCGACGCTACCGCCGAGGAACTGAAGTTGGGTTCTTATAGCGTTCCTCGATTGGGGAACCCACTCCCAAATTTTTTTGAGCATTTCTTCCCTACCGAGGTCGAAACGGCTAATTCCCTCCCCGAGCATCTTTTTTTCTACGACGTATTGGGTGGCTATACCGGCGTGGTCAAAACCGGGAACCCAAACGACATCCTTGCCGTCCATACGCTTGTAGCGGGCTACTATGTCCTGTATGGTGATGTTCCAGGCGTGCCCCATGTGGAGCGAACCGGTAACGTTGGGAGGGGGTAGGACTATGGAGAACTTTTTCTCCCTTTTTGGTTTTTCAACGTGGTAAATTTTTTCCCTTAACCAGTATTCCCTCCACTTTTTCTCTATCTCGTCGGGGTTGTAATGCTTTGGAAGTTCCCTTTTATCGGACATAGCAATAAAATACTACCAACGGTAGGAACAACCTTTTCCCCCGTTCCCATAATAGGTTTTTATGGCTTTGATACTTCCCTATAAAGGTTGGTATCCAAAAATAGACCCATCGGTGTACTTGGCGCAAACGGCCACCGTTATAGGTAACGTGGAAATAGGGGAGAAATCCTCCGTGTGGTTCGGCGCGGTGGTAAGGGGCGATGTTCACTATATAAAAATCGGTAGGTATACCAATATCCAGGACAACGCGGTTATCCACGTGACCCACTACACGAAACCCGACATGAGCGACGGTTTTCCCACCGAAATTGGCGATTACGTTACCATCGCCCACATGGCTATGGTTCACGGCGCAAAGATAAAGGACAACGTTCTGATAGGGATAGGCGCTATAGTCCTCGACGGGGCGGTTATCAACGAAAACACCATAGTGGCGGCGGGAACACTTGTTCCCCCCGGAAAGGAATTTCCCCCCAACGTTCTCCTAATGGGTAGGCCGGCGCAGGTAAAGAGGGAATTAAAACCCGAAGAGATTGAAGCTATAAGGAAAAACGCCCTCAACTACGCCAAATATGCGGAGGAATATTTAAAAATCCGTTAAAGGTTTTCCCCCTTTTTGTTCCCCATAGTGGACTTAAATTTTCACAACCCCACGGGGGGTAAACTACTAACTTTTTAGTGAGATGCTCGGTTGGATTCTAAAAAAACTTGTAGGTTCGAAAAACGAAAGGGAAATAAAAAAACTCCGCCCCTTTGTGGAAAAAATAAACTCCCTCGAGGAGGAACTGGACAAGCTCACCAATTCCCAACTTAGGGAGAGGTCTTTAGAACTCTTCGAGAGGATAAAGAACAACGAAGACCTAATAAGGGCTTTCGAAAAGGGAGAAATCACCGACGAGGTTGTAGAAGGTTTCGCCCTCGTAAGGGAGGCGGCGAAGAGAACCCTCGGAATGAGGCATTTCGACGTCCAACTAATAGGGGGTTTGGTTCTCCATCAGGGAAAAATAGCGGAGATGAAAACGGGGGAGGGTAAAACCCTCGTCGCGAGCCTCCCGGCGGCGGTAAATGGCTACACCGATAGAGGTGTTCACGTCGTAACGGTGAACGATTACCTCGCCCGAAGGGACGCCCAATGGATGGGGGCTATTTACAAGTTCCTCGGGCTGGAAGTGGGGGTTATAAACTCCGACAACAAGACCTATTTGGTCGACTGGGTGGACCCCGAACTCGCCCAAAGGGCTATAGAGGAGGATTGGAGGGTATGGCCTAAAGGGTATTTCGGCGAAACGTTGGAAGACCAAAAGGTGAACGTGGAGGCTAAGAAGGCATTCTTTACCCAATTGGTGGAGGTTCCCGAAAGGAGAAAAGCCTACGAGGCTCAAATAACCTACGGGACGAACTCCGAATTCGGTTTCGACTACCTAAGGGACAATATGGCCGTAGACCTCTCGCAGGTGGTTCAGGTTAAAAACCACTACTACGCCATAGTCGACGAGGTCGATAGCATTCTAATCGATGAGGCGAGAACACCCTTAATAATTTCGGGTCCCGCCGATATAGACCCGTCGATTTATTTCACCGCCGACGCGGTAGTCCGTCAACTTAAGAAGGGGGAGGATTTCGAACTCGACGAGAAGAACAGAACCGCCTACCTCACCGAAAAGGGGGTTAAAAAAATAGAGCAAATCCTCAACTTGGAAAACCTCTACGACCCCAAAAATACCGAGTTGGTTCATGCAATACTCCAATCGTTGAGGGCTCACCACCTGTTCCACAAGGAGGTCCACTACATAGTCCGCGACGGGGAGGTTTTGATAGTCGACGAGTTTACCGGAAGGGTTTTGCCGGGAAGACGTTGGAGCGACGGTTTGCACCAGGCGATAGAGGTCAAGGAAGGGGTTGAGGTAAAGCCCGAAAACCAAACCTTGGCATCGATTACCTACCAGAACTACTTCAGGCTTTACAAGAAACTCGCCGGTATGACCGGAACGGCGGAAACCGAAAGTGTGGAATTTAAGGAAATTTACAACCTCGACGTGGTCGTTATTCCCACCCGCAAACCGGTTATAAGGGTCGACCACCCCGACCTAGTCTTTAAAACCAAAAGGGCTAAGTGGCGTAAAGTTGTAGAGGAGATACTGCTCAACTACCTCATAGGGAGACCGGTATTGGTGGGAACGGTTTCCATCGAGGATAACGAGCTTTTATCTTCCCTCCTAAAGGATAAGAAACTCCTCCGTTCCATCGCAAGTAAGGAGGAATTTAAAAAACGTTTGGAGGAACTCGTTCAAAAGCACAACCTAAACAGGGAAGAGGTGAATAAAAAACTCCAGAGGGTGCTCAACTTCGGAATTCCCCACAATGTGCTAAACGCAAAGCACCACGAAAGGGAGGCTCAAATTGTAGCCCAAGCGGGGAGGCTCGGCGCCGTAACGATAGCCACCAATATGGCGGGTAGGGGTACCGATATACTCCTCGGTGGAAACCCCGAATACTTGGCGAAGGAAATCCTTAAAAAGAAAGGTTACGAAAACCCCGAGGAAGCCCCCGAGGAGGAGTGGAAGCAAGCCCTCGAGGAGGCTATAAGGCAAACCTCCGAGGAGAAGGAGAAGGTTAAAAAGCTCGGCGGATTATACGTAATAGGAACCGAAAGACACGAAAGCCGCCGTATAGACAACCAGCTACGGGGTAGGTCGGGACGTCAAGGGGACCCCGGCGAAAGCCGATTTATCATTTCTCTCGAGGACAACCTCATAAGGCTTTTTGGCGGGGAGAGGGTTCAGAAACTGATGGAGATGCTCAACATCCCCGAGGACGAACCCCTCGAGAGCCGACTCGTCACGAAGGCTATAGAGAACGCCCAAAAGAGGGTAGAGGCTCAAAACTTCCAGATAAGAAAGCGGATTCTCGAAATGGACGACGTTATGAACGTGCAGAGGAACGTGGTTTACAAGCTCCGCCGTCAACTGCTCGAGGGTAAGGACCTAAAGGAAACGATAGAGGAGTTTATGGAGGACGTTGCAACCCAATTGGTCAACCGCTTTGCCAACGCCGACGCCCCCGAACTGTGGGAGATAAATAGGAATGTCCCCGAAAAGGATAGGGAAAAAGTCCAAACCCTCGAAAGGGTTTTCTTCGAACTAACCGGTAAGGAGATAGAGATACCGGAAAATATCCGCGACAGGGAACAGCTCAAGGAGTTCCTCGTCGAGAGGATGAAGGAAATCTACCGCCAAAAGGAGGAATTTTTCGGCAAATCCCTTATGAGGGAACTCGAAAAAATGATAACCCTCCAGATATTGGACACCCTTTGGAGGAAACACCTCCACATGCTCGACCGCCTAAGGGAGGGTATTTACCTAAGGGGTTACGGTATGAGGGACCCCGTTACCGAGTTCAAAAAGGAAGCCTACCAGATGTTTGAAAACTTCCTAAACGAGTTCAAGTTCGGAACTATTCAGTCCCTTATGAGGGTTGAACTCGCCCAACAACCCCAAGAGGTGGAGGTTGTAGAGCAACCCACCCAGGAGGGGGAAAACACACCTCCTCAACCGGTTGAGGAGAAAAAACCCCGAGTTCCCCGTCCGAGGAAATTGAAAGACCGCCTCAAGGAGAGGGGGAAGTTGGATTAATCCCACTTTAGGTCTTTTTTTCTTCCAAATCTCTTAAAGGAAATAAAGGGAATTATTTCCCGAGGAGGTAATCGAGCTTAGCCTTCAAAATCCCCCACTTGTAGATGCTGACTTTATAATCCCCAAGGGTGTTGTAGTAAAGGGCTTCCGCCTTTAGGAGGTCGTAAATGTCGGCTTTCCCCAATTGGTACTTTTCCTTTTGGAGTTTGTAGGCTTCCCTTGCGAACTCGAGCTTAGCCTTCGTGGCGGCTATTATCTCCAGTTGGGAATTCAAGTTGTCGACCAAACTTTGATAGGTATCCAATACCTTTTTAACCACCTCTTTGCGGATATAGTCGATTTTTCTCTCCATTTGGCGGGCTTTTTTGTAATTGAAAAACCTAACCCCGAAGTCGAAAATCGGAAAGCTCACCGAGATGGTGTATTGCCAATCGGACTCCGTAGTTCCGTCGTAAGAATATTTAAGGTTTTGATAGGAGAAATCGACCTTCGGTGAAAATTCCGCGATAGCGGCTTTCTTGTAAAAATCGGTTGAAACCTTTTCCTCGTTCAAAACCCTTATATCGGGGTTATTCGCCAAAACCTGGGCAAAAATCTCCTTTTTATCGATTGGCTTCGGTTTTATAGGGACATCCTCAACGTCGAAGTCGGTATTTTTTAGGTTCAAAAGGGTTGCGAGCTTTGCCTTAACGGTAAAAATTTGGGCGTCGACGTTTTTAACGGCGGCTTCGACGTTTTTTAGCTCCGCCTTTACGTTCAGCAGGTCGAGCAGTGGCTTTTTCCCCACTTGGTAGGAGGTTTTAACTATCCCGTAGAGGGTTTTTACCTCCTCCAACCTCTTTAGAAGGGCTTCCCTTTGGGCTTTTAAAGACAAAAGTTGGAGATAGGTTTCCTTTACCTCTTCCCCCTTCTGTTTTAGGGTTTTTTCGTAACTCAAGAAGGAGGCTTGGGATTTGTGCTTTTTTGCCATTATTAGGAAAAACTGCTGGCAACCGTCGAAGAGCCTAACGTCGTAACGCCATCCGTATATCCTCACCTGGTCGTCCACAGCCATAGAACCGGGGGTTATAGGGGGACTTATAGGGGCTACCACACGGGGGAATTTGTATTGGTTGTATTTCCAAAAAAGGGTAATCTGACCGAACCTTTTCCCTATTTGGGAATAGTAGTCGTATTTATCCGCCATATATTGGGCGTAGGAACTCTTTACCTCCCAGTTTTGGGTTTTTACCAACTGCAGAGCCCTTTCGAGGGTGAGGATTTCCTTCGAAAACCCCAAAGAGGAAAGGAAACAAAGACCTAAAAGGGTTTTTTTGAACATAACAAACTTGTATAGTTTAAGGGG
>CAZNBH010000003.1:0-16862 GCA_964571355.1 uncultured Aquifex sp. | reverse complement strand
GGTAATAAAGTAAGTCCCTCTTTATCTTTATTTGGTAGGTATCGAGCAAATCCACCAAGGCGGAGCGAATTTTCAAAGTCCCCAGGGAGGGGTCGGGGAGGGCTACGTACCTCGAAAGGGAATAGGAATAGGTCTTTTTGGGAAGTTCCACGTCGAAGGAAATCCGAAGGGTATAACCGCTAAAGCGGTTTCCCGAAATGGAGCTCCCCTCGAAGGAAACGTTTTTAACCTTCACCACCACGGTGACAGGTTTGGAACAGTCCTTTCTCCAACCGGTTTCTATAAGGGTGTCGAAAACCTTGCGGTGGAGGTATTCGGTTATAAAACCCCTTTCGAGGGGAAATTCGTTTTTTACCTCCACACGGCAAAAGGTGAGTTCTCCCCCCATTACCAAAAGGGGGAGCAAAAATATCATTAACACTATGCGGAAAGACATCATAAGAAAATTATCCCAACTGAAGGATTTGACCAAATCGGAATTGCAAGAAGCCCTTACCGATATAGTGGAGGGTAGGAGTTCGGAAGGGCAAATAGGCGCCTTTATTATGGGTATGGCAATCAAAGGGGCTAACGAAGAGGAGCTCACCGCCGCCGCGGAAAAATTTAGGGAGTGGGCTAAAAAACTCCCCTACCCCAATCCGGAGGAGCTGGTCGACACCTGCGGGACGGGGGGCGATAAGGTTGACACCTTCAACGTCTCAACGATGACCGCTTTCGTCGTGGCGGCGGCGGGTGTAAAGGTGGCAAAGCACGGCAACAGGGCGGTGTCGAGCAAGTGCGGTAGCGCCGACTTTCTCGAAGCCTTGGGGGCAAAAATAGAGCTTTCCCCCGAAGGGGTTTTGAAACTCCTCGAGGAGACCAATTTAGGTTTTCTATTCGCTCCCCTCTACCACCCGGCGATGAAAAGGGTTGCCAAAGTGAGGAGGGAATTGGGGATTAAATCGCTCTTCAACCTGGTGGGTCCCCTATCGAACCCCGCGGGGGCAAAGAGACAACTGGTAGGGGTTTACTCCGATAAATTGGTCCCCGTATTGGCAAAGGTTTTGAAAAACCTAGGGGTGGTAAAGGGTTATGTTGTCCACGGAATGGAAGGTTTGGACGAAATTTCCATTACGGGGGAAACCCTAATAGGGGAGGTATCCCCCCAAGGGGTAAGAACCTACACAATAACCCCCGAGGAGGTTGGTTTAAAAAGGAGACCTTTGGAGGCTATAAAGGGTGGGGACTGCAAGAGGAACGTAGAAATATTTTTCCAAATACTGGAGGGTAAGAACGAAGCCGCCGAGGACTTCCTCGCCATAAACGCAGCCTTCGCCCTCGCCGCCGCCGATAGGGTGAAAAACCCTAAAGAGGGTGTAGAGCTTGCCAAAGAGGTAATAAGAAGCGGAAAGGTGGCCCAAACGGTCGAAAGGTTTGTAGAGCTATCCCAAAAACTTCAATAGGGAAAGTAGGAATAGAGATTTAGCAACTCCCTTTCCATTTCGTCCAACATTTCGAAGAAAAGTTCCCTCGCCCTTTTTAAGAATTCGAGCCGCCTATCGGCGGGGGAGGCGGAATAAATCCCCACGTACATATGGGCTAAAAAGAGGTTCCAAGTCCCGTGCATTAGGTGGTGGAGGATTTTATTGTGGGGCGCGAGAACCCTAAGGTAGTCGTAGAGCTCCTGAATAGACTCGGCAAAGTCATCAAAGGTTTGGGCATTCTCCAAACGGTTTCTGGCTAAATTTTTCAACTCGTGGAAGTTGGTAAGGAGTTGCATCTTCACCTTCGGGAAGTCGAACCATTCCTCCTTTAAAGGTTCGACCGTTTTATCCCACCATTGGGAGGTAAAGGTTTCCTTGGTGTTCTTGAGTTCCTCCCAATGTTCTTTAAGTTCCTCGGGCTTTAAAGGTTTTGCGCCCTCTATCTTAGCCCCGAAGTTGGGATTAAAAACTTCGAACTTCCTCCAAGAGGAAAAGATATCTATAGCCTCCTCCATCACTTTAAGGGAGGTGTAAAAAATCGAAGTGGTTTGCAGTTTACCGCCGAAGTTCCCCTCCACCTCGAGCTCACCTTTGTAAACCTTTTCCGCTATCTCTTTGAAAACGGTTTCGTAAACGCTACCCTTGGCGTGGTGCCTTTTTTCGGGAAAGGCGAGGTCCACACCGAGGAGGTAAACCCTCTCAAACCCCAAGTAATAGGCGAGCGCCAAACCGGTATTGGTAACGGTGGGATTGACGAAATAAAGGGGTTGCTGGGGAAATAGTTCCGCACCGGCGTCCGCCGCCTTCAAATACATTGCGTTTTTTCCGAAGGCTTCGAAGAAGGGGGGATAGTTGTTATTAGCCCCCGCAAAGGGGATTTTTTTCCTAAACTCCTCGGTTGTGGAGGATATAGCCGCCCTGTAGGGCGGGTCGTTCCTTTCGATGTTGACGTGGAGGTCGGGAACTATCCCGTGCTTTTCCAAAATACCCAAGGCGCTACCGCAGGAGATTATAAAGAGCCCGTTTTGGTGTTCCTTCAAAAGGTCTATATACCTTTCGAGGGAAGGACCCGAACCGACCACAACGGCGGGAATATCGGGCTTTAACCCTTTATCGTGGGGATTCAACAGGGGAACACCGTTTTTGATATTTTGAAGGGTATGCCGTAGGGAGATAACCTCATCGTCGAAAAACCCGAAAAAGGAAATATGCCTAATTAGTTCGGTAGCCATTTTTTGGACAAAGTCCCCGTTGTCCTTCGAGAGGTAGTGAACGAACAAAAATGCGGTAGAAGCCTTAAAAGGTCCCACCGTTTTAAAGAAACTGTTAACCCTTTTGAAATCGAGGGCATCCTCCCCCGTAAGGATGGCGAAGTACCTCCCGTTCCTCTCGAAGTTTTTGTAAATCCTCTCCCAGTCCACCGTGTGGAGGGAGATATAGAAAAAGTCCTCGTTGGGTTCGAGGATAAGCCAATCCTCCACGGGGATATTTTCGGAGAAAAACTCTATATGGGTCCCCAACCCCACACCCACCGTAATGAGGGTGGAAAGTGGTCTATCGACCGCCGAGAGCTTTGGTTCGAGGAGTTCCTTTTTAAGGTCTATCAATTTTCCTATATACCTTTTATGGAGCCACTCCTCCTTTCCTTCTATTTTGGTATTTGAAAGGGTTATATATTGGGGGTTCGCCATCCATTGGGCTATCTGTTCGAGTGCTACCAGCCTACCGTCCTTGGGGTAGAGGTAAGTATTCTTTTCCCTGTCGTAGATGTTTATCCTGTCCCCCTCTATTATTAGGTCGGCCTTCGGCTTGTAATCCTTAAACTTCGAATAGAGGGAGGGAATGTTCGCCTTGAAAAATTCGAGGTTTTTCTTAAAGGTCTTTTCGAGGTTTGCAACTTCAAAGGGCATTTAAAAATATTTAAGACCCCGAGGGGTTAACTTTCCAACAAAAATCTTTTTAACTCCTCGGGGTCGAAAAAGGTAATGTCCCCGTAAAGGGGGTTTTTTTTGTGGTCCTCGGTAAAGTTGCAGTGGATATAGGTAAGGTTCCCGTCGTTGTACTCCCTTCTATACCCCTCCGCCATCAGTTTGTCGGAGATGGTGTCCCCTATGTAGTACTTCTCGTCTTCCTTTTTAGCCTCCAAGAGGTCGAGGGTATACTTCAGCGCGTAGGGGTTGGGTTTTTTTAGGGATAAGTCCCCTATGGTGTCGTCGTGGACTATTGCGTCGAACTTGTCGAGGAGGTTGAACTTTTTAAAGGTATATTCCACGTCGGATTTTGGTCTTCCCGTTAAAACCCCCAATTTGTACCTTTTCCTCTTCAACCACTCGAAGATAAAGGGCTCTATTAACAACACCTCTTGGTCCTTAATCTTTTCGAAGTACCTTATAAAGGTTTCGGTAACCTCCTCCACCGTTAGGGGGATGCGGAACTTTTCCTTCAAACATTCGGCGACCGCGTTTTTACATTCCTCGGAGAGTTTTTTTATCTCTTCGGCGGGAACGCCGAACTTTTTTAGGGCTATTACGGCGTAGGATACATAGTAGTCGTTATTTATACCCCAGTCAAACTTGTACTTTTTAACCTCCTTTAGGTCTATCGGTTTTCCCAAATAGTGTTCGACCGTCTTTTGTATCGCGACGTGGTAGGTTTTGGAAACGTCCACGATAACGCCGTCGACGTCGAAGATGAAGACTTTCCCCATTAAGGGGAATAAGCTTAAGGGAAACGGAATCACTCGATGGTAATCTTTTTCTCCCGACTTGCCGCCTTTTTGGGAATCCTTATTTCGAGAACCCCATCCTTGAAGGAAGCCTTCGCGTTTTCGGTATCCAAATCGTTGGGCAGGGGTATTACCCTCTCGAATTTTCCGTAAACCCTCTCCCTTACGTGAACGTGCTCCCTATCCTCCTCAACCTCCTCCTTCTTTTCCGCCTTGATGATTAGGTAGTTATCCCTTATGATGAGCTCTACATCCTCCTTTTTCACCCCGGGGAGTTCCGCCTTTATAACGAACTCCTTGGGTGTTTCGTAAACCTCCAAGGGCATTACAAACTTGAGGGTTTTCTCAACCTCTTTCTCCACATCTTGGGGAACTATTTGCATCAACCTCTCGAGTTCCCTCTGAAGTCTCAAAATCTCCCCAAAGGGGTCGAACCTCCTTAGGGTCATTTTTCACCTCCTTTAGGGGTTTAGTGTTCTATTATCAAATCTATAGGTGGACAACAATTTTGCAAGTTTCCCCTTTTTGGAAAACCTATTTCATAAAAAACCCTTAAAGGGACAAATAACTTTAACCCTTCGTGGGAAGGGAAAAACCTACGGTGGCATTCGCAACCCTCGGGTGCAGGATGAACCAGTTCGACACCGACTTTATCCGTTCCCAGTTTCTGCTCAAAGGTTATAGGGAACGCCCCTTCGGGGAAAGGGCGGATATTTACGTGATAAACACCTGCACCGTAACGAGGGGTGCCGACCGCGACAGCCGAAAGTACATCTACAGGGCAAAGAGGCTAAACCCCGACGCGGTGGTGGTGGCAACCGGTTGCTACGCCCAGGTGAACCCCCAAGAGCTCGCCTCCTTAAAGGAGGTCGACCTCGTCGTTGGGAATACCCATAAGGGGGAAATCCTCAAAATCGTGGAGGAATACCTCGAGAGGAAAAATCCCGGCAAGGTGTTTGTAGGGGAAATATTCCGCGAAGGGGAGGTTAAAAACTTCGACCTCGTGGTGTCCTTTGAACACACCAGACCCTTTTTAAAGGTTCAGGAAGGTTGCAACTCCTTTTGCACCTTTTGCGTCATCCCCTTCGCGAGGGGTAAGGTTAGGAGCGTTCCCTTAAAGAGGGTGGTCGAAGCGGTAAGGAGATTGGCCGATTTGGGTTATAAGGAGGTTGTCCTCACCGGCACCCAGCTCTCCCAATACGGTTGGGACTTTAAAGACGGAACGAACCTTCTAAAGCTCTTGGAGGAGCTAATAAAGATTGAAGGAATTGAATACTACCGCCTATCGTCGATGTCGGTGGCGGAAATGGATAAAGACCTCTTGGAGTTAATTACCTCCTCGGAAAAGATAGCCCCCCACTTCCACCTCTCCCTTCAGAGCGGTAGCAACCGCATATTGGAACTGATGAGGAGAAATTACACCGCCGAGGAGTACGCCGAAAAGGTCACCCAAATAGTGGAAAAAAGACCTATAACCGCAATAGGAACCGATATCATCGTCGGTTTTCCCACCGAGGGGGAAAAGGAATTCGAGGAGACCTACCGATTTGTGGAAAAGTTGCCCTTCGCCTACCTCCACGTGTTCCCCTACTCCGATAGACCCTTTACAAGGGCTTCGAAAATGAAACCCAAAGTTCCACCGGAGGTGATAAAGGAGAGGGTAAAACTCCTAAAGGAACTCGACAAGAAAAAGAGGAACCAATACAGGGAAAAGGTAAAAGGGAAAACGGTGAGGGCGTTGGTCTTGGGAAACGGGGAACTCCTAACGGAGAACTACCTCACCCTTCCCGCCAAGGGGAACGAAAAAAAGGGTTCCATCGTAAGGGTCACCCTATAGATTAAAACCAAATGGAGGACAGAAAGAAGGAATTAAACGACCGCATAGAGGAGATTTTCGATAAAAACGTTTCCTCCGGTGGGGCTTGGGAGGACATTAAAAAACTCGCCGAAGAGGAGGGAAAGGAGGAGGTTTACCTTACCCTCCTCGAAAACATAATAGACGACCTCCTGGAAAACGCCGATAAGGTAAAAGAATACCTGAAGCAAATAGGTTGGGAGGTTGAGGAAAAGGATTAACCTTTTCGGGTTTTCTCTGTTTTAATTCCCCCTATGGGAAGGAGCGACGAAATTACCCCTTTCATCGTTATGGAAATTCTCGAAAGGGCTAAGGAACTCGAGAGGGAGGGAAGGGATATAGTCCACATGGAGATAGGTGAGCCCGACCTCCCACCCTCCCCGAGGGTATTGGAGGCTATAGACCGCTACAAGGAAAAGGCTTACGGATATACCCACTCGTTGGGAATTTGGGAGCTCAGGGAGGCTATAGCCCACCACTATTGGGAAACCTACGGGGTCGATATTTCCCCCGAAAGGGTGGTGGTTACAACCGGAACCAGCGGGGGGTTTTCCCTAATATTTTCCTCCCTCTTCGAGGAAAAGGAAGCGGTGGTTTTTACCGACCCGGGGTATCCCTGCTATAAGAACTTTGCGAGGATTTACTGCCTAAGACCTATCTCCGTTCCCATAGGGGTGGAAACGAATTTCGAACTGAAAAGGGAAATGCTCGAGGGGTTAAAGGAACCCTTTAAAGGTTTTTTGGTAACCTCCCCTTCCAACCCGGTTGGAAATGTTTATTCGGGGGAAACCCTAAGGGGATTGGTAGAATTCGCCACCGAGAGGGGGAAACTCTTTATCTCCGACGAGATATACCACGGGCTCAACTACGACAAAGAGGTGCATACAGCCCTCGAGTTTTCCGACGAGGTTGTGGTGGTTAACGGTTTTTCCAAGTACTTTTGCATGCCCGGCTTTAGGCTCGGGTGGGTTATTGTCCCAAAAAGGTTTGTAAGGAAGTTGCAGGTTGTGGCGCAAAACCTCTTTATCTCCCCGCCAACCTTGAGCCAAATGGTGGCGGTGGAAGCCCTTCGGGATAAGGAATATTTAAAAAAGGTAAGGGAAACCTTCCGCCGAAGGAGGGATTACCTCTACGGGGAGCTGAAAAAAATCTTCAAAATAGAGGTCTCCCCCGAAGGGGCTTTTTACATTTGGGCGAATATCGAAAGGTATTCGAACGACAGCCTCGACTTTGCCAAAAGGTTGCTCGAGGAGGCGGGTGTGGCGGTAACCCCCGGCGTCGACTTTGGAAAAAACAACACCGAGAGGTATATAAGGTTTGCCTACACCGCAAACCTCGAAAGGTTAAAAGAGGGGGTGAACCGCATTAGGGATTTTCTTGAGAGAATACCTTTTCGAGGATAAAAAACCTCTCCATTAGGTTTTTCGGTTTTTGTTTGTTCTTTTCCGAAATGTTCCTAATCCAGTCGGGGGAGGTTTGAACCTTTTTGAGGTATTTGAGACCCTTGGAGCGGAAAAATTCCTCGTAGTTATCCCCGAATGGGTTTTCCTTTAAAAGTTCCCTCAATAGGAACGATACAAACTCGGCCCAGTAGGGGGCTTTTACCACGTCGATACCCGCCTCGGTTTTTAAAAGTTTCACCAGCTCCACCGATAGGATTGCCCTCTTTTCGATTTCCTCTAAGGGGTACCTTTCGAAGGTTTTCACCAACCAACGGTAGAGCCAGTCGTAGTATTGGGAAAACTTGAAGTGTTCCTCCTTGAGCCCCTCCTCCAAAAGGGTTAGGTTTGCCAAAATCCTCGCGAGGAGCGCAAAACCCTTCAACCTCCTCTTGGAGAGTTTATCCCCCAACTCCTTCAGGAGGGGAGATTTTTCCTTATCGAAGGACAGGGTGTAGAGCAATTCGGCGGAACTCAAAGGGGTAGGACGGTAATTTATCCTTGTAAAGATTTCCTTGGCAACCTCGAAACTATCGATGTTGGAGTAGATTACCACCCCTATTTCGGCGTTTAAAAAACGCTCCTTAAGTTCCTCCGGGAGGTCGGAGAACTTTTTACCCTCGAGGGCTTCCTTTAGCTTGCAATCGACGTGGGATATTTTCTCGTCGAACTTCAAGGGGTATTCGTTTTTATAGAAGTCCTCTATGGAGGATATCCTCTGAAGCCCGTCGAGAACCCAATACTTCCCGTCCTCCCTCTCGAGGAGAATAAGGTCGGGTAACCCTATGGTTAAAAGGGAGTAGATAGCCTCCGATTTCTTCCTGACGCTCCAAACCTTACCCCTCTGGAATTCGGGATAGGCGACCGTTCCCCTCTCTATCTTTCGGAGAAAGCTCTCGATGTCCCACTGCTTGCGCTTCCTTTCAATAGCCATTAATAGGAAAATTTATAGGCAAAGGCTCAAATTATTTTTAAATCCTCAACCGAGAGAAGCGGTTTGGCGGGGTTTTCAACTATATAAGCAACCCTAACCCTGGCCCCCCTATAGCGGTTGGGAATGGTGCAATTCCCATCGCAGTTAAGATACATCTCACCATTTTCCTTAAAGGTGAGCCTGTAGCCGTAAGGGGTTCTTTCGAAGGAGAGCAAAACGTCTTCAAACACAAAGGTTGGGTGTCTATTGCCCTCCCCGTAAGGTTCGAGAGTTCTTAAAACCTCCCTTAGGCGGGAGCTTTCCCTCAACCTTTTGGGGTTCAAGGGAAAATCTATTTCCAACGGGGGTGGTTCGGGTTCGTATCGGGATACCTCTTGGAGGAACTCCTCCTCGAACCTCCTCAAGTTGGAAGGTTTTAGGGTAAGTCCCGCCGCCTGGGAATGCCCTCCCCACCTAACCATTAGGTGGTCGAGCTTTTCGAGGACTTTCACTATGTCTATACCCTCGGGGGAGCGAGCCGAGCCAACCACCTCGTCCTTGTCGGCCGCCATAACGACGGTAGGTATTCCGAGGCTCGAGGCCACCCTCCCGGCTACTATTCCGAGAACCCCTTTGGGGAGTTTTTTTGATACATAAACGAGACCCCGCGAGGGGTGTTTTTCGTAAAACTTTAAAACCTCTTCGGTGGCGCTTTGGGAAAGTTTTTTCCTCTTGGTGTTCAATAGTTCCATTTCCTTGTAGAGGTTTAGGGCAAAATCTTCCCTTTCGGTTGCGAGGAACTTTAACCCCCTTCGGGCTTTTCCCATCCTCCCGAAGGCGTTAATCCTCGGCGCGACCTTAAAGGCTATATCCCTTCCGTTGGGGTCGATGAGTTTCAGCTTTCCGAAGAGAATTTTCAAACCTTTGGATGAAAAAATTCCCCTCTTAATGTTTTGAAGCCCCTTTGCAACGATTTTGGCGTTCAGCGGCGAAAGGGTGGCGACATCGGCAACCGTCCCGAGCGCCGATAGGTCGAGGTAAACCTCCGCGTCAATCGGATAGCCGAGCTTTTCGAGATATTTGGCAAACAGGTAAACCAATCCGGCGGTCGAGAGGTCTTTCAAATATTGGGGCGAATTGGAAACCTTCGGATTTACCAGTATACAATTGGGCAGTCTATCGCCGGGGGTATGGTGGTCGAATATAACAACGTCGAAGCCAAGCCTCTTGGCGTAGGTAACCGTTTCGACCTCCTTCGTCCCATTGTCGAGGGCTATTATTAAGCCTCCCCCACCGTTGACAACCTTATAAAAAACGTCCACCCATTGGGGTAAAAGACCGTAACCCTCCCCCCTTTCGGGGACTACGGGGTAAACCTTTTTCGCCCCCAACCTCTTTAGGAGTTTGTAAAAAATAGCGGTGGAGGTAAGACCGTCGGCGTCGTAGTCTCCGAAGATAAAAATAACCTCCCCCGTTTTTACCGCCTTTAAAATCCTCTCGAAGGCCTTTTCAAAGTTGGGAATTACCGAAAGGGGAAGGAGGATTTTTTCCTCCCTCGGTGGGGTCTCAAAACCCCGGTTTACCAATAGTTGGGCCAATAAACGCCCGTATTTTCTTACCAATCCCGGGGGTGGAACGATTTTTTTGAACAGGTACTCCCAACGGTAACCCTTCAAACTCATTCCCCTATTAGGGAGCGGAGTTTTTCTATCTCCGCCCAAAGTTTTTTATTTTCCTCCTCGAGGCATTGTATCCTTTCGAGGAGCTCTTTGCGCTCCTTTCGGAGGAGCTTTATGAGGTCGAAAAGCTGGTCGAGCATCTTTTCCTGCTCCTCTATCTTTACCCATATTTCGGTGTGAACCCGCTCTATCTTTATCAGCCTCTCCTCCCGCTCTTGGGAGTAGTAGTCGCGGTCGTATATACCCATAGTTTCTATAAATTTAAACGCCCCCCTTCGGGGGGGTATCTCCCACCTCACGGGGGGTTAAAATTTCCAATCCACCCGATGAGGTTAAGAGCCCTTGCCTATACCCTTTTGGGGGTCTTTATATCGATAGCCTCCTTCGTTCCCTTTTATCTTACAAACTCCCCCGAGGTGGAGGGAGGAAAGATTTCCTTCGAGAGGGTTAAATTCCCGAAAAAACCCCTTTTGGGAAAACCAACCGATAAACCCCTGGTGGTAGCCCTCTCCTCCGACCCCAAAACCCTCAACCCGGCACTGGTTCAGGAAACCTCCTCCTCGGCGGTTATAGGGGAGCTCTTTACCGGTTTGGTAAAGATAGACCCCAAAACCCTCGAGGTGGAACCCGATTTGGCGGTCTCTTGGGAACACTCGAAGGATGGAAAGGTTTGGATTTTCCACCTCCGAAGGGGTGTAAAGTGGAGCGATGGCAAACCCTTTACGGCGGACGACGTAGTCTTTACCTTCAACGGGATTTATTTCAACAAAAGTATTCCCACCCCCGTAAGGGATACCCTCCTGGTAAACGGAAAACCCTTTAAGGTCGAGAAGATAGATAACTACACCGTAAAATTTGTTTTACCCGAAACCTTTGCGCCCTTTTTGAGGACTTTAACGGTGGCTATCCTTCCAAAACACAAGCTGGAACGGTATGTAAAAAACGGAACCTTTTTGAGCGCCTGGAATGTGAACACCCCACCGAAGGATATAGTCGGAACGGGTCCCTACCGACTTAAGGAGTATATAAAGGGGGAGAGGGTCGTTTGGGAGGCAAACCCCTACTACTACGAAAAAGACCCGAAGGGCGTCCGCCTACCTTATATAAGAAAAAAGATAGGCTTAATAATCCCCGACCCCGATACCGCACTTATGAAGTTCCTGGCTGGTAAGGTCGACATTTTAGGGGTAGGGGCTCGTGAGCTTTTGACCCTCTTCGTTCAGGCAAAGGACAAGCCGATAAAGGTTTACGACCTCGGGGCTACCCCCTCCTTAACCTTTTTGGTTTTTAACGAAAACCCCCACGCGGGCATACCTAAGTATAAGATAAAGTGGTTCAGAAATCCCAAGTTCCGCTGGGCTATCAGCCACGCCATAGACAGGGAGGGGATAGTTAACCTCGTTTACGGGGGGCTGGCAAAGCCCCTTTATGGACCCGTTTCACCCGCCAATAAATGGATTTACAAATCCGATTTGTTTCCCCCGATAGATTACAACCTAAAGAAGGCTAAACAACTCTTGGAGGAAATAGGATTTAAGGACCGCGACGGGGACGGCATCTTAGAAGACCCCCAAGGGCACAAACTCGAAATAATCCTCCTCACCAACGCGGGGAACAAGGAAAGGGAGGCTATAGGGAATATAATCAAACAGGACCTCGAAAGGATAGGGATAAAGGTTTACTTCCAACCGTTGGATTTCAACAACCTCGTTAGGCTTTTGACCACCCCACCCTACAAATGGGAGGCGGTTATCATCGGGCTCACCGGCTCGGTGGACCCCCACTTTGGGCGAAACGTGTGGTGTAGTTGGGGTAGTCTCCATATGTGGTATCCCCTGCAGAAAAAACCCTCCACAAGGTGGGAGGCTCGGGTGGACAAACTCTTCGAGGAGGCGGCTATCACCCTCGACCAAAACAAAAGGAGGGAACTCTACAGAAAAGCCTTTCGGATAATTTACGAGGAGCAACCGATGCTATTTATAGCGACACCCGACGAGCTCATCGCCTCGTGGGATATTTTCGGCAACTTTTACCCCTCGGTGTGGGGTTGGTGGAAAGGACTATATATGTATATAAAGAACTGATAACAGCTTTCCTATCGGGGGTTTTAATCCCCGAAACCGTCCCTCTATAAAATTTAAAACCTTTAATATCGTCAGGAGGATATTAAGATGGAAGAAAAATTCCCCGTAGGGTTGACGTTTGACGACGTTTTGTTGCTTCCACAATACTCCGAAGTTTTGCCCCACGAGGTTGATATATCGACCTATATAACCAAAAAAATAAAGTTGAACATACCCATCCTTTCGGCGGCCATGGATACCGTCACCGACTACCGCCTCGCCAAAGCAATAGCCCGCGAGGGGGGAATAGGAATAATCCACCGCAACATGTCGATAGAGGAGCAGGCGGAGCACGTCAGCAGGGTAAAGCGCTCCGAGATGGGTATGATTCTCGAACCGGTCACCGTTTCACCCGAGGATACCGTAAGGCACGCACTCGACCTCATGGCGCAGTACAAAATCTCCGGTTTGCCCGTCGTGGACGAAGAGGGAAAAGTGGTCGGTATCATCACCAACAGAGACCTCCGCTACGTAGCCCCCACCAACTACGACAAGCCGGTTAAACTCTTTATGACCCCCAAGGAGAAACTCATAACCGCCCATCCGGGTATCACCCTCGAAGAGGCTAGGGAGATATTTGCAAAATACAAGGTGGAAAAACTCCCCATAGTCGACGAGGAGGGTAAACTCCGCGGGCTTATCACCATAAAGGACCTGGAAAAGAGGGAAAAATACCCCAACGCGGCAAAGGACGAATTCGGTAGACTTTTGGTGGGTGCGGCTGTAGGAACCTCCCCCGAAACCCTCGATAGGGTGGCCGCCTTGGTCGATGCGGGAGTAGATTTAATAGTAGTCGATACCGCCCACGGGCATTCTAAGCGGGTTCTCGACACCGTAAGGGAGATTAAAAAGCACTTCCCCGAGCTCCAGGTAATGGCGGGTAATATCGCCACCAAGGAAGGGGCTCAGGCGTTGATAGACGCGGGCGCCGATGCCATCAAGGTGGGCGTAGGACCCGGCTCCATATGCACGACGAGGATAGTTGCCGGTGTTGGCGTTCCCCAAATAACCGCCGTAATGTGGGCTGCCGAGGTTGCAAGGGAATACGGCGTTCCGGTGATAGCCGACGGCGGAATAAGGTTTTCGGGCGATATAGTTAAAGCCCTCGCCGCCGGTGCAAACGCGGTAATGCTCGGAAACCTATTGGCGGGAACCGAGGAAGCCCCCGGTGAGGTGGTCTACTATCAAGGAAGGGCTTACAAGGTCTACAGGGGAATGGGTTCGCTCGGGGCTATGATGTCGAGGAGGAGCGCCGACCGCTACGGTCAGGAAAAGATGGAGAAATTCGTCCCCGAAGGTATTGAGGGAAGGGTTCCCTACAAGGGGAAACTATCGGACGTTATCTACCAATTGGTGGGCGGTTTGCGCTCCGGTATGGGCTACATAGGCGCGAAGAACATAGAGGAACTCCAAAAGAGGGCAAAATTCGTAAGGATTACCTGGGCTGGTTTCAAAGAAAGCCACGCCCACGATGTTCAAATCACAAAAGAAGCGCCCAACTATTGGGTCGATTAATCCCTACCCCTTTTGGAACTTTTCCCTTAAAGCCCTTTCCACATTTGGGGGAACCAAATCCTTCAACTTCCCCCCGTGTTTGGCTATATCCTTTACTATCGTCGATGATATGTGGATATAATCCTGCGAGGGCATCATAAAGAGGGTTTCCACCTTTGCGAGTTTGTAATTGGTAAGGGAAATTTGGAGCTCGTATTCGAAGTCGGTAAAAAGCCTTACCCCCCTTAGAACGGTGTTAACGCCGAGCTTTTTCATTAGGTCGACCAAAAGGCTATCGAAACCGAGCACCTCAACCTTTCCATCCATGTGCAAATCCCTTACCGCTTCGCGGAACAAATTTACCCTCTCCTCGAGGGTAAAGAGGGGGTTTTTATGCCTTCCCTTTGCCACCGCCACGTAGACCTTGTCGAAGAGCCTGGTAGCCCTCCTTACTATATCGAGATGTCCGTAGTGAACCGGGTCGAAGGTGCCGGGATATACAACCGAAACCATCCTAAAAAGTAAACCCTATTAAAACCCCGAACTTGAGGTTTGTTAGGGAGATTTTCCCCTCGAGGGGTGCGGCGACTATAACCCTTATGGGACCCATTGCGGTGACAACCCCACCCCCTACGAAGATATCCTTTTTAAAGTCCTTAAAGGGGTTTACCGATTTCTTTACCGAATTACCGAAATCGGCGCCGGTAAACAGGTAAAGGGGCTTTTTAACGGGAAAGCCCACCTCCAGACCGGTGTACCAAAATATATCACCCCCCCCGTAGGGGGCAACCGATTCGTAACCATAACCCTTTAAATCCTTCAGCCCCCCGAGGTAGAACTTCTCGAATATCGGAGCCCTATCGCTCACAATTCCAAACGCCCCCTTAAAGGAGGTGTAAAACCTTCCCCAAAAGAGGGAAACAACACCGCCGGTTTTGAACTTCGAATAGTTAGCCTTGTTTAGGGATACCGCATAGTTGAAATACCCGTTAAAGGTTCCCTTTCTAACACTTCCCGAGTAGATGGGGTAGTTTATCTCCCCCGTGAGGGATAGCTTTGTAATATCCCCACCTTTAAATGTATCGATAACGGTGTAATGCCCCTTTAGGAGGTTAATGGAGAGGTCCACCCACCAGTTTAGGTGATAACCCAAGGTGATGGAAAACCCCTTGGAGGAGAGTTTGTAATCCCTGTGCTCCTCCCACCTCTTGAAAATACCAAGCCCCCCAAAGGTTTTCCCCGAAAATAGGTAGTTGTCGAAATAATCGACCGAGTAGAGGGTTCTCTTTTGGGTTAAACTAAAGGAGGTCGTAATCGTTTCCCCCATACGGAGGAGGTCGTAAAACTTCAGGTTTACGCTTCCGCTATAACCCTCGTCCGATGTAAAACCGAGCCAACCCTCGACCGAAAAGGGTCGTCTCTCCCTACCCCAAACGAGGGGGATAGTTTCATTTCCCACCTTTACGGGGATTACGGAGAGGTTCTCAAACAATTGGGTCTTTTCGAACCTGTACCTCAAGAGGTCGAGGTATTTGGGGTTAAACCTCTTCCCCTCGAGGTTTACAACCATATAGTTTATTTCCCTTTTTGGAATTCTTCCCTCTATCCAGTAAACGGTTTTTCCGAACCTCCTTTTCCCCTTGCAGGAAACCCTAAAAACAACCTCAAAGAGGTTTTTCTTTTCAACGATTTTGAACTCCGAAATGGGTTTTATGCAACCGTACTCCTCCAAAAGTTGTTTTATCCGCCTTGCGATTTCTTTCCCCTTTTGAGGATTGAAGACCAATTCTTTCGGGTTTAACCCCCCGAGGATTTCCCCTATTTTTTCCCGCAAACCCTTATCGGGAACGGAAATTTCGAAAGTTTTTTCAACCTTTAGGGGTTTTAAATCTGCAATAAATACGAAAACCTTAACGAGTTTTTTATCCCTATCGATTACCTCGGCGGTTTCAACTTTTTTAAAGTAAAAACCCCGCTTTTTTAGGTATGTCTTTAGGTCGTTTACAAACTTTTTAATCAATTTTTTCGAGTAATAAGCCCCTTCGGGGGGTTTGAACCCGAAGCTCGGCTTTATAATAAAGATAACCCTGTACCGTTTACCCTCGTTTATTACGATTTTTACCCTATTTTTCCGCTTTTCTATCGAAATTTTTACATCGAAAAATCCGCTATCGCGGTAGAGTTCCCTAATGAGGTTTAAAATATCCTCGAGGGAAACAAACCCGTTGGTGTAAACGAGTTTTTTTATCTCCCTTTTGAGGTATTCGGTTGAAAAGAATTTGTTCCCCGTTAAGGTTATTTTCAAATTTTCCCCACTTGTGTGGATTAATATTTTCGGATAAACCGCGTAGGCTCTTTTAAAGAGGAACTTAACACCCCTGTAGGGGTTTAAAACCAATATATCGGTGTAGTAGGCCAAAAAATCCAAACCTTTAAAGGGACTTATCCGAAAATTTTCCCAAAAAAAGTGGAAAATGCTCTCCCTTTTTACCTCAAAGGGTTCGCTGTAGAAAACGTAAACCCTGTAGAAGGGGTTTTTCTTCCTGCAGAGGTCTTCCGAAATTTCGAGGGAGCGGTACAAATCCAGCATACTGAAGGGGACACCGAGGGGTTTCTTAAACTCATCGAGGAACTCCCTTTTAGAAAAACAACTTCTATTGGTTTGAAATTGAAAACCCCCCAAGAGGTATAACTCACCTTCGTTCCCGTAAATGGTGAGCTTCGCAAACCCCCTGTTGTCGACAAATATACGGGTTTTTACCGTGGGGGATAGGTAACCGTTGTTTTTGAGGAAGAAAACCACATTCCCCGCAACGGAGCTAAGCCTCTCCAAAGAGTAACGGTAGTAGGGTTTTAATCCCAAATATCTTTCCAACCTCGGGAGGGAAAAGATTGAAAAACCCTTAAATTCGATATCGACCAAAACTGGGTTTAGTTCTATATAACACCCCTTTTGGGAGCAGTTAAAGCTTTTTATCCCGTCGATGTTGGGTAAAACCGCCTTTATCTCCTCGGGGGTGAGCACCTCTATATTCGTCCTCGGAGGGGGAAAGTTGAACTTAACCTCCGTTCCATCTGTAGGTGAGGGATAAAGGAAAAGAAACCCCAAAAGGGGAAGGAAAAACTTCAAACCCTTCGAGGTATCTTTTAGCGGTTTCACCCAAAGGGGGT
>CAZNBH010000002.1:0-19800 GCA_964571355.1 uncultured Aquifex sp. | reverse complement strand
ATTATAGCCCCCGATGAAAAGACCGTTCAGTACGTAAAGGAGAGAACCGACAAACCCTTTGAGCTTTATTACTCCGACCCCGACGCCGAATACCACAGCGTTTACGAGTGGGATGTTAGCGATTTAGACCCCGTGGTAGCCCATCCGTTCTCGCCCGATAACGTTAAGAGCGTTTGGGAATCGACCAATATAACCATCGACCAGGTGTTTATAGGTTCCTGCACCAACGGGAAATTTGAAGACCTCAAGATAGCGGCTCAAATATTAAAGGGCAAAAAGGTTCACCCCTACGTGAGGTGTATAGTTATCCCGGCTACGCCGGGTGTTTACAAAAGAGCCCTCGAAGAGGGGATTATCCAAACCTTGCTAGACGCGGGTTGCGTGATAGGCCCCTGCACCTGCGGTCCTTGCCTAGGCGGACATATGGGTATATTGGGACCCGGCGAAAGGGCTGTTTCCACCTCCAATAGGAACTTCCCCGGAAGAATGGGGCACGTTACCGCCGAGGTATACCTCGCATCCCCCGCGGTTGCCGCCGCCTCCGCGGTGTTGGGTAGGATTGCCCACCCCGAGGAGGTTGTCGGAAAAGAGGAACCCGTTTTGGTTTAAATCCCTCTATTCCTTTTCCAGTTCCTTTAATATTTCCTCGACCTCGAAGTGGAGACAGGGTTTGGGTTTGCACACCTCGGGGAAACAGGGGGAACATTTCAGTCCCTTGTAAAGGACTTTTACTTTCTCTCCCAAGGGTTTCCATACAAGGGGGTCGGTGGGACCGAAAAGGGTTACAGTCTTTACCCCCAAATATCCCGCGAGGTGGGAAAATCCGCTATCGTTCCCCACGAAGGATTTTGCCGATTTTAAAAGCCTTGCAAAGGTTAACAAATCCTCCACCCTGTAGAGGTCAAAATCTCTTAATTCCTCCATTAGGTGGAACTCCGCCTCACCGAGCACCACAAGGGGTTTTAGACCTTCCTCCTCCAGTCGGTGGTAGAGCCTTTTAAAAAATCCCAAGGGGGCGTTTTTCTTCGGTGAACCGCTCCCCGGGTGGAGGATAACCCTGTCCTCCCACCCCTTGAGGGGTTTTATCGGTAGGATTTTCGAAAAGGGGAAATTTTCCAACCCCAAACTCCTAAGGTAGTAGTCCGTTACGTGTTCCCTTTGAGGGGGGAAGGGTTTTATAACCTTTGCGGGAACGCCGAGAAAATTTTTGGACGAAAAGAGGATTATTTCCCCGTAGGGGCTTAGGTCCTTGGGAAAATCTGAAAAAATCCGCTCTACAAAGCCGACCTCCTTGGCGAGCCGTAAATAATCGGTATTTCCAACAAAATCGACCTCGAAACCTCGGCGGGTAAAAATTTCGGCGATGGGAAAGGTTAGGAGGGTATCGCCAAGACCCCCCCGGCGGTAGATTAAAACCTTTTTACCCATCGGGGTGTTCCCTTTTTGAGAGAACCTTTTTGAGGGTTTTGTCAACCGCTATTCCCCTTCCGGAGTTTATAGCCTCCTTTACAAACCTTACGAGGTACTGAACATGAGGATTTTCCCCGTAAAGGGTTTCCACCTCCTTTAGGGCTTCCTTTAGGGGTTTGGGACTTCCAAAGAGGATTTTATAAACCTTTTTGAGGAGCGATATGTCCTCCTTGGAAAAGTTGTTCCTCTTTAAGGCTACAACGTTCAAACCTTTGAGTTCGACGTGATGACCCGCCGCGCGGGTAAAGGGAGGAACGTCCTTGTTTACCCCGCTTAATCCCCCTATCATCGCGTAAGCTCCAACCCTGCACCACTGTTGAACCGCCGCCAAACCTCCTATAAAGGCATGGTGTTCTATAACCACATGCCCGGCAAGGGTCGCGGCGTTCGCCATAACGACGTAGTCCCCCACCTCGCAATCGTGGGCTACGTGGGAGTATGCCATTAAAAAGGCGTTGTTCCCTATTTTGGTGACCCCTTTGTCGAAATCGGTACCCCTGTTTACGGTGACGTATTCCCTCAAAATGGTGTTATCCCCTATAACGACCTTTCCGTTTAAACCTTTATCCCTCAAATGTTGGGGTGCATTTCCTATAACGCACCCGTCGTGGATTTCGCAATTCTTCCCTACTTCCACGTTGTGGAGTATGGAAACCCTGTTCCCTATTTTGGTACCTCTTCCTACTTTTATCTTCCCTTCGAGGATTGAGTAGGCCCCTATTTCGACATCCTCGTCGAGTTCCACCTCTTTGGAAACTATTGCCGTGGGGTGTATCTTTGCCATCTCCGTTAAATTTACACTAACCGTTAAAGTTTTAGAAAAATGCAAAAAAAGGGGTTGGTTTTGTGCATTACCGGCGCCAGTGGGAGCATTTACGCCAAAAGGTTCCTCGATTGGTGCATCGAATACTCCATTCCCGTTAGGTGTGTGGTATCGGAAAACGGTAAAAGGGTTATTTCTTACGAACTCGAAACCCCTTTTGAGGATTTTAAGAACTTTTACACCAAAAGGGGGATAAAGTTCGAAGAACCCCACAATTTGTTTTCCCCGTTGGCGAGCGGCTCCTTTTTGAGAAAAAACGTCGATGCCGTTGTGGTTTTGCCCTGCTCGGTTTCCACCCTGGGAGCGGTTGCCAACGGGTGCGGTAGGAACTTAATCCACCGCATTTGCGACGTTGCCATAAAGGAGGGTGTTCCCCTTTTAATGGCGGTAAGGGAGATGCCGCTTAGCGCGGTTCACCTCGAAAATATGCTAAAGCTTCAACGGGTGGGGGTAAAGGCTTTTTCCATTTCACCCGCCTTTTATGGAAAACCGAAAACCTTGGAGGAATTGGTCGACTTTGCGGTAGGGAAGATTTTCGACCTATTGGGGATAGAAAACGAAATTTACAAAAGGTGGGGGGACTAATAGCCGAGTTCCTCCAAAAGTTTCACGTGGTGCTTTCCCTCTTTGAACTCCTTGGTTTGTAGGATAAATTTATGAAACTCCAAGTTGGTTTTAAGACCTTTACCCTCTATTATTGTCTCGTTCAAAACCCTCAAAGCCCTTTTTATCAACTCCTCCCTGTTGTCGGCCCAAACTATAAACTTGGCGAGGAGGCTGTCGTAGTAGGGTGGGACTTTATAACCCTGATATATATGGGTGTCGACCCTTACGCCGAACCCCCCGGGAAGAACCAGCCTTTCTATAGTTCCCGGTGCGGGGGTAAAGGTGTTGGGGTCTTCGGCGTTTATTCTCATTTCGAGGGCGTATCCGTTGGTTTTCGGGGGTTCTTGGAAGGGCAGCTTTTCCCCCATCGCTATTAGGAATTGCCACTTTACGAGGTCTATCCCGCTGACAACCTCGCTGACCGGGTGCTCGACCTGTATCCTACCGTTCATTTCGATGAAGTAAAACTCCCCACTTTTGGGGTCGTAGAGGAATTCAACCGTTCCCGCCCCTACGTAGTTTACCGCTTTTGCGAATTTTACAGCCGCCTCGAAAAGTTTTTTTCTTACATCCTCACCTATGGAGTAGGAAGGGGCTTCCTCTATTACCTTTTGGTGTCTCCTCTGAATGGAGCACTCCCTATCGGTGATTGGAATCACGTTTCCGTATTCGTCGGCGAGTATTTGCACCTCTATATGTTTGGGATTTAGGAGAAACTTTTCGAGGTAGATGGTATCGTCCCCGAAGGAGACTTTAGCCTCGCTTTGGGCGAGGGGAAACTTTTCCCGCAATTCCTTTTCGCTGTAAACGACCCTCATACCCCTCCCGCCGCCTCCGGCGGCGGCTTTTAGTATTACCGGATAGCCTATTTCGTAGGCTATATCGAGGGCTTCCTCAAGGGAGGTTCGACGGCTACTGCCGGGTATCGTGGGAACCCCCGCCTTTTTTGCAATCTGTTTTGCTTTAACCTTGTTGCCTATAAGGCGTAGGGTTTGGGGTTTAGGTCCTATAAATACAAGCCCGTTCGCCTCAACAATTTCGGCAAACTTCGGATTTTCCGACAAAAATCCGTAACCGGGATAAATCGCATCGGCTCCGGTGATTTCGGCGGCGGAAAGTATGTTGGGGATATTTAAATAGCTCTCCTGCGGATTGGGGGGACCTATACAGATAGCCTCGTCGGCGAGCATTACGTGGAGGCTATCCTTATCCGCCTCCGAGTAGAGGGCTACCGTTTTTATTCCGAGTTCCTTACAGGTTCTTATAGCCCTTACCGCTATCTCTCCCCTGTTGGCTATTACAACCTTTTTGATTTCCCTTTTTTGGAGGGTTTCGGTCATTTAAAACCTTAAATGTTAATGGTGAAAACTACCTTAAACGGATATAAAAGAAGCTTTGTTCCCTAAAGGTTTTTTTACCCCCAAAAAATCCACTTGGCGGTCAAAAATAACGCCACAAAAAAGGATAGGGTTAAATCGGCTATCCCCAAGGCGGTAATGGTCTTTATAAACCTCTCGGAGGTTTCGTACAAGTCCCTCCCCTTTAAAAGGGAGTACACCGCAATCCCGAAGGAGGTAAAAACAACGAGGTAAAAAATCCACCCGAAGGAAAGGGACAGATATCCGTAAAACACCAAGAGGGTTTTTAACAGCATCTTTACACCTTCGTGGTTTCGAAGTTTTTCACCGCTTTAACGGTGTTATCTTCACCTATATAGACTATAGAAGGTTGGAAGTTTTTGAGCTCTTCCTCCTCGAGGAGGGCATAGGAGACTATTATCAGCTTGTCACCCTTTGCACCTTTGCGGGCTGCAGCCCCGTTTAGCCTGCATATGCGACTCCCCGCGGGGGCGGGGATTATGTAGGTGGAAAACCTCTCCCCGTTGTTTATGTTATAAACTTCAACCTTTTCGTAGGGGATTAAATCGGCGAGTTTCATTATCTCCTCGTCGAGGGATAGGCTACCCTCGTAGTAAAGCTCGGAGCCGGTTACGGTGATTTGGTGGACCTTGGACTTCAAAACGAACCGACGCATTGCGGAATGAAAAAATTATAACCCCTTAAGGGGTATATTCTTGACGCCACGCATAGGTGTATGCGATATTTCTTATATTCTTAACCTCTTAAAGTTGAGGGGTTTTCTTGGAAACCTTCGGTGGAAAATGCTAATCCAATACCCTCGGGAGGCTTTCGGTATGAAAAAAATACTACTGGGGGGAATTTTCGCCATAGGTTCCCTCTCCTTTGGAGTCGATTTAACCCTCCAAAAAGCGGTCGATATAGCCCTAAAGAATAACCTCCAATTGAAGGCGGAAAAGTACAAAGTCCAAGAAAAGTATTACGAATACCTATCCGCAAAGGGGTATCTCTTTCCCCAGCTCTCCTTGAGTTATTTCTTTATGAGGACAAACCAGCCCCCCTATTCGATTATGTTCAGGATGAACACCCACTCGTTGCAGTTCCCCCGTAAAAATCCCGCCAACTATCCCAACACCGTAGCCTGGGTAGGGGATTCCTTTAAAGGTATGGAGGATTACTTCAACAACCCCGGGAGTAATCAGCTTTACAACCTAAAGTTCAGCGTTCAAGTTCCCATTTGGATGGGGGGGAAAGTTCGCAATATGATTAAGGGGAAACTCTTCGAGTGGAAAGCCCAAGAGCTGTTAACCGGTAGAAAAGGCGAAGAGGTTGCCTACACCGTCAGCGATACCTTTCTAAAGGTTCTATACGCGAAGGCTGCGGTTAAAGCCACCCAAACGGCGTTAAAGGATGTAGAGCACCACCTAAAGGTGGTCGAGAAGATGTACAAGGTTGGGATGGCGCTCTATTCCGACCTTTTGAGGGTAAAGGTTTACTACGAAACGGTAAAGGCGAAAAATATCGAGGCGAAAAATAACCTTTACGTGGCAAAAAAAGCCTTGGCTTTTCTTTTGAACAAGAATTGGAACCCCAACGATATAACCGTTAAGGGGAACCTCTATTGCCCTTCCCCTCAAAAGGTTGAAAAAGAATTAAACCAACTCTACGAGTGGGCTATAAACGCGAGAAAGGACCTATTGGCGTTAAAGGAGGGTATTACCGCGGTTAACTACTACAAAAAGGCGACCTGGGGAACCTATTTGCCCGATTTGGTAGCCTTTGGTGAATACGACCTTTACGATAACCAAAGGGTTGGGAATTTTGTTGCGAACTCCTACATGGTGGGAATTGGCCTTCAGTGGAAACTCTTCGACGGTCTAAACGCCTTCAACAAGGTGAGAATGCTTAAGGAAAAGGAAAGGGAGCTTAGAACTACCTTGGAATACGCCCAAAAGGGGATTAAGTTCCAAATAACCAAAGCCTATAAGGACTACCAAACCGCCTACGCCAAATATGTGGAGGCTCAAACCAAGATAAAACAAGCCCAAGAATCTTTAAAAATCGTGGAAGCCCGCTATAGACAGGGACTGGCGAGGATTGTAGACCTGCTCGACGTTCAGTCCCAGCTCGATATGGCGAGGTTTGAAAGGGCAAAAGCCCTTTACGAGTGCAATAAGGCCTATTTAGACCTTTATAACACCGCGGGAAAAATTTTGGAGGTGGTTAAGTAATGAAAGCTTTGATTAAATGGGGTGGATTTGTCGGGGCTATGACCCTAACCGTTGCTTGGTTGGGTGGGGCTTTCCATCCAAAAATGGCTTTGGCCGAAGTTCAGGAAAAACCCAAAGTTGTTACCGGTGTAAAGGTTGCAACCGTTAAAGCCCAAGATATGGTTATACCCGCTTACTTTGCGGGAACCGTTATAGCCCAGGATACGGCGAGGATTTCCACCCGCATAGCGGGTTTTGTCGAGCAAATAAATGTAGACGTCGGGGACAAGGTTAAAAAAGGTCAGCTCTTAATGGTTATCGACCCCAAGGATTTAATAGCCCGTAAGGAAAGTCTACTTCACCAAATAGAGGCTACCAAAGCCCAAGCTTGGGCTGCTAAGAGAACCTACGAAAGATTAAAAGCCTTAAAGGATGTAGGCGGGGTTACCGAACAGCAGCTCGATATGGCTAAAGCCCAATACGAAGCCCTTGAAAACGCCGTAAAAGCCCTCCAAGCCGCCGTTAAGGCTATAGACAATAATCTCAAATACGCGAAAATAAAAGCTCCCTTTGATGGAGTGGTTGCTATAAGACCGGTAAATAAAGGGGATTTCGTAGGTCCCGGAAGTTTCCTAATAGCAATAGATAAACCCCCTTACGAGGTTGCGGTATACCTACCCGAACGCTTTTTCGGAAAGGTAAAGGTGGGGCAAACCCTAAAGGTGGATGTAAACGGAAAAACCGTAGAGGGAACGGTTAAAAACGTAGCCCCCTCGGTGGACCCTATGAGTAGGTCTTTCCTCGTAAAGGTATCCTTACCCCAAAACTGCAAGGTTATATCGGGTAAGTCGGTTTACGTGGAAGTTCCCGATGTTAAAAAGAAAAAGGTTATCCTGATACCCAAAAGTGCCGTTTTCAGATGGGGGGACTTTACCGCCGTTTACGTCGTGGATAACCGCGGTATAATCCACCTCCGCTTTGTAAGGCTCGGGCTTACATTTGGCGACAAGGTTGAAATCCTTTCCGGTTTAAAAGACGGCGAAAAGATTATCGTAGAAGGCGTTAAAAAAGCCTGTGACGGTTGTGCCGTAGAAATATAAGGAGGTGAATAAATGACGGTGGTTGGTAAAGGTCTGGCGGGAAGACTTGCCGCCGCCTTTATAGATAACAAGCTAACCGGAATATTGGTAATAGTTTCGTTCTTCCTCGGATTTATAGCGGTAATGACCACCCCCAAACAGGAGGACCCCGATATCGTCGTCCCGATGATAGACGTTATAGTCCAGTATCCCGGAGCTTCTCCTAAGGTGGTTGAGAAAAAGGTTGTCGAACCCATAGAGCACCAACTATGGCAACTCAAAGATATCGAGTATCTCTACTCGGCCGCCGGGGACGGATGGGGTATAGTAACCGCGAGGTTTTACGTCGGAACGGACCCCACCAAGGCTTTGGTAGACCTTAACTCCAAATTAATGGAGGGGATTAAAAAAGTCCCCGACGGGGTAAAGCTACCCCCCTTGATTATGTCCAAATCTATTGACGATGTTCCCATACTCACCCTAACCCTTTGGGGGAAAAACTACGATTCCTACGAGCTTTACAGGATAGCCGCAACCCTTGAGGAAGAACTAACAAAAATAAACGAGGTTTCTAGTGTCTTCGTGGTCGGTGGACAAAAAAGGCAAATAACCGTTTATCTCGACCCCCAAAAGTTGGAGGCTTACCATATAAACCCCCTTCAGGTAATTCAAGTTTTAAAGGCCGCCAATTACGGGGGTGATAACGGCTTTTTCGTCCAAAACAACAGGGTTATAACGGTTCAAACCGGGAAATTTATTAAAGACAAAAGGGACGTTGAGAACATCGTAGTTGCCGTTTACAACGGAAAACCCATTTTCCTAAAGGATATAGCCAAGGTTGTGGATGGACCTGGGGAGGTCAAACATTACGTCCTATTCGGAACCGGTCCCGCCCACGAGGAAAAAGGAATTAAGGAAGACCTAAAAGGTGAGCTTCCCGCGGTAACCATAGCAATAGCGAAGAAAAAAGGAACCAATGCCGTAGATGTAGCCGAAAAGGTTCTCGAAAGAGTGGAAGCTATGAAGGGAACCATTATTCCCAAGGACTTACACGTAACGGTTACCCGAAACTACGGAAAAACCGCGGAAGAAAAATTCGATGAACTGATTAAACACCTGTTTATTGCAACCTTTTCGGTTGTGGTGCTAATTTGGGTCGCCCTCGGATGGAGGGAGGCTATTGTCGTAGGAATAACCGTTCCCGTTATATTGGCGTTAACCCTATTCTTCAGTAAGCTTTACGGCTTTACCTTAAACAGGGTTACACTCTTCGCGTTGATATTCTCCATAGGTGTTCTCGTCGATGCCGCCATCGTCGTTATCGAAAACATCCACCGATGGATGTCCATGGGTAAGGTTACTCCCCGCGAGGCTATCATACTGGCAACCGACGAGGTAGGAAACCCCAACATCCTCGCAACCGCAACCATAGTGGCCGCCCTTATACCTATGGCCTTTGTCGGCGGATTGATGGGTCCCTATATGAGACCTATTCCCATAAACGCCTCTACGGCCATAGCCCTATCGGCCTTGATAGCGTTCACAATTACCCCCTGGGCGGCTTATATGTTGCTTAAAAATGTACAACCCCACGAGGAATACGATGTAAGGAAAACCTTTTTCTGGAAGCTTTACACCACCATAGTGGTCCCCTTAATTACCTCGAGGGTTAAAAAGTGGGCCTTCTACGGGGTAGTCCTCGGATTGATGGCCTTCTCTATATGGATGCTCGTGGCGAAACTCGTAGTGGTAAAAATGCTCCCCTACGACAACAAGTCGGAATTGGATATTGTCATAGACATGCCAGAAGGTACTTCCTTGGAGGAAACCGCAAGGGTTGCTAAAACCATTGCCGATAAAATTATCAAAAAGCAAAATATCGTCACCGATTACGAAATATATGTAGGAACCGCTGCGCCCTTTGACTTCAACGGACTCGTAAGGCACTACTACCTAAGGCAGTATCCGTGGCAGGCCGAAATCCACGTAAACCTCGTGGACAAGGAAAAGAGGGCTATAAGCTCCCACGAGTTTGCCAAATATCTAAGGGAAAAAATCCATCCCCTCGCCAAAAAGCTCGGGGTTAAAAACCTACAGGTTGTGGAAATACCTCCTGGACCTCCGGTATTGTCGCCTATAGTCGCCGAAGTTTATAACCACGATTACAACACCGCTCTATCGGTAGCCTGGAAGGTTAGGGAAATCTTTGAAAAATCCCCCTCCATAACCGACGTTGCAATCTACGCCGACGTCGATAGGAAAAAGTACAGGATAATCATCGACGAGCAAAAGGCTAAACAAAACGGCTTTACCAAGCAACAAATCTGGGCTATAGTGGCTATGGCCCTTTACGGCTACGATGTAACCACCTTAAGGACCACCGATTTCGAAAAGGTTCCCCTAAAGGTTAAATTCCCCGAAGGGAAGAGGAGCGGTATCGAAAGGCTCCTCAACACCAAGATAATGTCGATGACCGGAAGGGAAGTCCCCTTAAAGGAAATCGTCAAAGTTCAAGAGGTACCTATGGAGAAAACCATTTATAGGAAGAACATGAGGAGGGTAGTCTACGTTTGTGGTGACGTTGCAGGAAAATACGAAGCACCCTTCTACTCCATACTCGACGTTAGGGACCAAGTGCTATCCATACCCAATCCCTACGGAAAAATCGAAGAGTACTGGTATCACCTACCCCCCGCCGGGGATAAACACGTAGCCATCAAATGGGATGGTGAGATGCATATCACCATCAGGGTGTTTAAAGACCTCGGACTGGCATTTATGGGTGCAATATTCCTAATTTGGGTTCTCATACTTGCGTGGTTCAAGGACTACAGAATTCCCGGAATTATTATGGCCCCTATACCCCTTACACTGGTCGGTATAATCCCCGGACACTGGCTTATGGACAAGCTGATGGGTAACGTCTTCTTCACCGCCACCTCGATGATAGGGTTCATAGCCCTTGCGGGTATTATCATCAGGAACTCCATACTGCTCGTCGACTTTGCCGAGCAAAGACTCCGCGAAGGGGTACCCCTACACGTGGCGGTGGTTGAATCGGGGGTTATAAGAACACGTCCCGTTCTCCTCACCGCAGCGGCCCTAATAGTGGGTGCCTTCGTCATAATCTTTGACCCGATATTTAACGGGCTAGCGGTATCGTTGATTTTCGGAACTATCGGTTCTACCACCCTAACCTTGGTTCTTATCCCCGTAATGTACTACTACTCGAAGCTAAAACGCCTCAAAAAGCAGCCCGGCTACGTGGTTCCCTCTCCCGAGGAGGTAAAAAGGGACCTTATGGCGGACTAATCTCTTTCCTCTTATCCTTTTTATCCTTATGAAATTTCTCAAGTGGTTAATCCTGGTAACGGTCTTTTTTGTGGTATTACCCACAATAGCAACGGTTGCCCTTTTGAAGTTTACGGCAACGCCATTGGTTAACGCCCTTTTAAAGGCTAAGGTAAACGCCCCCGCAAAGGTCGAAAAGGTCGACACCGATTGGTTTTTAACAAAAATCTCCGTCCAAAATTTGGTTATAGAAAATCCTCAAGGTTTCCCCAAAGGGGATTTATTAAGGGTTCCTTCCTTGGTGGTCGATATAAACCCCAAAACCTATGCGGCATTCAAACCCTATATAACCCTAATGGGAAGAAATATTTACCTCCACTTTATTAGGAACAGCGATAACTCGACAAACATCGCGGTGGCCTTTGGTTTACCGATTGAAAAAGCCAAGGTTAGCCCCCTCGAGTTTGAGATAAAAAATTTCAACATAGACCTAAAGGTGAACACCTTAAAAGAGGTTACCTATAGGGGGAACGGAAAGTTTGTAGGACTTCACAACAACTCCGACTTTTCCTTTAACGGAACGGGGGACTTATCGGACAAAAACAACCCCTTAACGGTTACCGATTTCGTCGTCTACGATTGGAAGATACAAAACAACAAGTACCTCGATAGGCTTGCACAAATCCTAAATAATCCCTCTCTAAGGAACATAACCCTCACCAAAATAGAGGGGAGGGTAAAGACCGAAGGACCTTGGGTTATCTTTGCCGATAGAAATACAAAGGCTTACACCGTGGGGAATGTATTGTTTGCCGAAATCTATAAAGGGTCAAAATACAACCGTATAACCAAACAGTTGGATATCAGATTAGCCCTATACCTCCCTATGAAGGTGGAAATTCACATAACCGGAACCACCAAAAGTCCCAAAATAGAGGTTGAAAACCTAAGGGAGTTGTTGCAAGGTACCAACCTCCTACCGGTAAACCCTCAAAACAAAACCAACCCGACGGAGGCTATCAAAGAACTACCCCAAAAGGTAAAAAAGGTTTTGGAAAAACCCTTAAAGGAACTTCAAGAGAAAATGAACAAAGCCCTACAGGGGTTAATGGGAAATTAAGCTACCTGGAATTTCTTTTCCACGTATCCCTTCCATATTTCGGGAATTTGGGAGATTTCCTCCTCCGCTATTTTCTTTATAACCTCTTCTATCCCCTTTATGTCCCTCTTGGTTCTAACCTTCACATCGCACGCTTGGGGTTCGGTAATGGGTTTCCCTATTTGGGAAACCATATAGCAGTAGGCTTCCTCTATTTCCTCAACCTCTTTAACCACCCTGTTGGCTATGAGGTTTGCAACGGCGGAGTAAATCTTACCCACGTGGGAAACGGGATTTTTACCGGCGGCGGCTTCCAAGGTCATCGGTCTATAAGGGGTAATAAGCCCGTTGGGACGGTTTCCCCTACCGACCTGTCCGTCGTCCCCCGCCTCGGACGAAGTTCCGGTAACGGTTATATAAACCGAGCCCCCTTCGGGGTTATCGGCGGTGTTAATGAAGATTTCAACCTCTTTGTCGGTATATTTTGCCGCGTTTTCCAAAGCCTTTTGCCTTACCAATTCTTTTTTTGCCAGGTAATCGTCGACGTTTTCGACGTATTTGTCCACAAAGGCGGCGGCTATGGTAATCCTTATTTTGTCCCCTAAACGGACACCCATAACCTTTATGTCTTCCCCTAAATAGGGATGGTCCTTTTTGAACTCTTCCGAGTTTAGGAACCTTTCGGTGTTGTAAACTACCCTTTCGAGGTCGTCAAAGGGTGCATAACCCACCGCAAAGGAGGTATCGTTTGCCAGAGGAACTTCACCCTTTTTGGCAAACCTTTCAAACAACTCGACGAGGTCCTTACTACCTGGTCTAATTTTGGGGGTAATAATAACGTGTTTTTCCGGGTCGAGGTTTCTTATATTCCTTTTTAACCAATCTTTGGCAACCTCTATTGCGAGCTCGTCCACGGGAAGGGGTTTTCCATCCTTTTCCTTAATAGCCCTTCCAACGAGATAAATCTCTATGGGGGTTATTATTTCACCTCCACCGAAACGGGGTTCGGCAACACCTCCTACGAGGAGGGCTTTATCGACGTTGTGGTGCTGAACAAACCCAAACTCCTCGAGGTACAACTTGCACAGGGCTACCGAAAGTTCCTCCGCCAGGTTGTCGCAAATGGTATCGGGGTGACCGGTTCCCTTCCTTTCCACGATTTCCACGGGATTTTCGTAAACGGGTTTAAAATCCATTTGGGAAACGAATACGTTTGCCAACTTTCCTACCTCCTAACACGGGATTTGAAATTTAGACAAAGGTATTTTACGGGGTGATTGAAAAAGTTTTGTAAATAAAGAAAGGAAAAAATTAACGCTTGGACCAACGGTATTTGGCACGTGCACCCATTTGGTCGTACTTTTTCCTCTCCTTTTCCCTTGCGTCGCGGGTGAGCAATCCCGCCTTTTTCAATTTGGGACGTAAATCAGGGTTATAGGCGAGGAGAGCCTTTGCGATACCGTACATAATAGCTTCGGCTTGCCCGGTAATTCCGCCTCCTATAACCTCGGCAAAAATCCCGAACTTACCTTCGGTTCCGGTTACCTTAAAGGGTGTAAAAATCTTGTTGTAAACGGTTTCCCTCATTACATAATCTTTGAGGTTGTATTCCTTACCGCTTTGGGTTCTAACGATTTGCTTTTCGGGCATACCGGGGAGAATCCAAACCTTGGCTATGGCTTCCTTCCTTTTACCCGTTGCATAAAAGGAGTTATCGGGGGTTATTTTGAAATCCTTCAATTTTTGCATCGTTCCCTCCCTCTTACTAAATTATGCATTGATTTCTAAAGGCTTGGGTTGCTGCGCCTGGTGGGGGTGTTCGGGACCCGCGTAAACCTTTAACCTCTTCATCATCCTGTGGCCGAGCTTGTTCTTGGGTAGCATCCTTTTAACGGCAAGCTTTATAACCTTCTCGGGGTTGTGCTCGAGCATCCACTTGAGGGGTCTTTCCCTGAAACCTCCGGGATAACCGCTATGCCACCTGTAGAGTTTTTGGTCGAGTTTTTTACCGGTAACCCTAATTTTATCGGCGTTTACAACAATAACGAAATCGCCCAAATCTTGGTCGGGGGACCAGTAAACCTTGTGCTTACCCATCAATATCTTGGCTATTTCCGATGCCAATCTTCCAAGGGTTTTTCCCGTTGCGTCTACAATATACCATTCCCTTTTTACTTCGTAAGGTTTTATCCTGAAGGTCTTCATTGCGCCTCTCCTCGTTGTAGTTTTTGTAAACCAAGGGCAATTATTATAACAACAACCGGAAAACCTCTAAAAATTTGCCATTGAAAGTAATAAAAAATCCTCTTAAATTCCCTTTACGGGGTGTTGAAAAAATGGATTTTCCCTTTTACGAGCCCATTTACGATATAACCGCCGACGCGGGCATAAAGGTCTTCGGCTCTACCTTGGAGGAGCTTATATGCAATTCCGTAAAAGGGCTTATAAACGAGATGGTGGACCTCTCAAAGGTCGAACCCAAGGAGGAAATCCCCTTAGAGGTTGAAAGTATCGGTTTCCCCTACGCGTTGGCGGATTTACTGAATAAGGTCCTCTACCTGTTCGACGTTAAAAAATTCGTCCCACGGGAGTGCGAGGTTATAGAGCTATCCCCCACGGGGGAGAGGATAAAAATCCTCCTAAAGGGGGAACGATACAACCCCGAAAAGCACGGGAAAAAACTCCTTATAAAAGCGGCCACCTACCACAGGATTAAATTGGAGAGGGAAAACGGGAAGTACCTCGCCGAGGTGATATTCGATATTTAAATCCTTTGCAGGAGGTTTTGATTTACCTGTATCGAAACCCCGTTGGTTCTCATTATGTAGTCGAGAACCTCCTGGAGTTTCCTTAAATATTGGGTTTTTCTCAAGTAGAGTTTATAGGTGGTTTCAACATCTTCCCCGAGTTCGTTAACCTTTTCCACTTTGAGGACTTTGATAACGTATAACCCGTCGGGTAAAACCACCCCGAAGGGCTTTTTTGTTTTTATCAAATCTATCAGGTCGGGAAGGGTTAGACCGAAGTTGGCTATTAAAGCGGCACCGATGAGCTCCTTAATCTCCTTTTCACCCTTTAATTTCCCCTTTAAGACCTCCTCGACGAGTTTGTCCTTGTTTTTCTTTAACCATTCGAGGGTTTTGTATTCCACGAAGATTTTTTGGACCTGATTTTTAACCTCCTCAAAAGGTAGTTTTTTCTTTTCCTCCGGCAGGTAGAGCCCTATATAGAAACCCTTTTCGGTTTTCTGTATCGCGATATTTTTCCCCTTAAGGGTCTTATAAAAAATGTCCTCCAATTCCTTCGGCGGTTTTTGGTCGGCGGGTATCACCTTTAAGGGTTTTAAACCTTCGGTTTTGCCCTCCTTTAGGAGTTTGTAAATTTCCTCCGCTTCCTTTTCGGTTTCCGCAAAAAACACCTCCACCCTCGGGGGAACCTTTTCGTAAAAATTACCCTCCACCTGTTTGTAAAACTCCTTTAGTTCCTTTTCGGTGAACTTAACGTTTTTTTCGAAAACCTTTAGTGGAACTTTTATTAACTCCACCTTCACCTTCACGGTGTAAGGTAGGAGTAAAACCTTTAAGGTCTCATCGTCGGCGTAGGTAGTCGAATAAACCGCCGACTTGTACTTATTCGCCAAAAGGGTTTTTCTGACCATATCCTCGTATTCGGAGGGGGTTAACTTCAACATTTGAAGGTATCTTTCAAAATTTTTAACCTCGAAGGTTCCGTTTACCGAAAACTGCCTCCTTATAAAGTCTGCAATTTCCTTATTGGAGACGAAGAAACCATCCCTCTCCGCCAGATAGGCGAACAACGACGTAATAATTAGGTTGTTCAGCGCCGCCTTTTTGAGCTGTTCCTTGTTGAGCTTTTCCCCGTAGAGGTTTTGCAAGCGGGTTAACTCAAGTAGGAACTCTTTAGGGCTTACCGTTATGTCCCCTACTTTTACGACATAGTTTCCAAAGCCGAAATTTAGCCCTCCGGGACCCCACATTATCGCGGTTCCGATGATAAAGGAAAAGGCGATAAAGGCTAAAAAGACCTTTGAAATCCAGCTCTGTTGGTAAACAAATCTGAACATGTTCGTTTTATTTTAAGTTTTGCGGGTTGAAGCGGGAGAACAAAGGCAACGGCTGTTATTTTTAAACTTAATGGACAACGAACGTTTAAAAACCGCCAAACTTGTAAGGGTATTTATAGCGGAGGAGGATACCTACGGGGGGAAACCCCTATATAAACATATCCTCGAATGGTGTTTGGAAAACGGAATAGCCGGGGCGACCGTTTTTAAAGCCTTCGCCGGCTACGGGAAGCACAAACAACTGCGAAAACACTCCCTCCTTCCCAAAAAGGATTTACCAATAGTGGTAGAAATAATAGATGAACCCCAAAAGGTGGAAGATAAGCTCCTTCCCTTCCTCAAAGGGGTGGTAAAGGAGGGGTTAATAACCACCGAGACGGTTTACATACTGCTATAACCCGCCAATTGGAGGAGTTTTTTAAACTGTTCCTCCGTGAGGATTTTCCTCAACCCCCTTATACACATATAGTTCAAAAAGCTTCTCTTCATCTTTAGGAGGGCTAAAGCCTTCAACGCCGATTTTACCTCGTAACCCTTTTCGTCCTCGAGCATAAGTTTCCTCACCTCGCGGGAGTAATAATCGATTTCCCTATCGAGGGAAATAGCCCTTTCCTTAATCTCCCTAATTAGGTGCTTTATCCTCTCCTTTTGCTCCTCGGTGAGGTTTAACTCCTTACGGTGTTTTATCAATACGGGCATCAGTTTAATCGGCTCGACCAGGTAGTAATGGGTGGGGCATTTGATAACACCCTCGTAAACCAACTTTTTGCATTCCAAAATAGACGCCCCTTCGGGGGAGGAGAACCCCAAAAGGGGTAAGGTTAAAAGCAATACCTTTAAACGTTTGAACATCGAATTAAAGTTTACCCCTTAATGGTAGGGGTGGATATAGTTTCCAACAAGAGGATAGCCCAAAGCCTGGAACGCTTCGGGGAAAGATTTTTAAAGAAGGTTTACACCCAAAGGGAGGTCGACTATTGCTATTCCTATAAGGACCCCATCCCCTGCTTGGCAGCCCGTTGGGCGGCTAAAGAGGCGGTGATAAAAGCATTTTTTCCCATTTTTGGGATAGTCTTGAAATTCAAACAAATAGAGGTTATCGGAAAAAAAGGTTATCCCGCCGAGGTGGTTTTACCCCCCAACTATTCCCGTTTATTGGAAGAAAGGAACCTCCTACTGTTGGTATCCCTCTCCCACGAAAGGGACTATTCGGTTGCGATAGCCCAAATAGTTAGGAGAGATATTCCTTTAGGTGGCGTTTCATAGCGAGCTGGCGCAATCTCCTTAGCGCCCTGTTTTCGAGCTGACGGGTTCTCTCCCTCGAAATACCCAAGATTTCCCCTATTTCCCTCAAGGTTTTTGGTTCTTCACCGCTCAATCCAAAACGGAGCTCTATAACCTTCCTCTCCTTTTCGGGGAGCTGATTGAGGAGTTCCCTTATCTCCTTTTTGAGGCTTTCTTCAATAATCTTTTTCTCCACATCTTCGGTTCCGTGGAAGGATAGGAAATCTATAAAGTGGGTGTCCTCCTCGTCCCCTATAGGTGCGTCCAAGGATAGGGCTTCCCTCGTAAGGGACATTATTTCGGCAATCTCGTCGGGGGTTATATATTCCCCCTTTTTCTTCCTCCTTTCGAGTTCCTTTTTAATCTCTTCCTCGGTCGGTTTCCTACCGAGCTTTTTTTCCAAATCCTTTTCGACCAATTCGCGGTTTAACTTTTCAGCTATCTGCTCGGGGGAGGGTTCCTCTCCCAATTCCTTTAGGAGTTCAGCGTAGACGTGGGAAATCCTGTTTACGAGGTTTAGGTGTTTCACCGGTATTTTTACCGCCCCGGTGTGTTGGGCTATCGCCTGCATTATAGCCTGCCTAATCCACCAAACGGCGTAGGAAATAAACCTAACCCCCTTGTCGGGGTCGAAGCGCTTTGCCGCCTCCAAAAGCCCCAGGTTTCCCGCCGATATCAGCTCCGATAGTGGAACCCCGTAGCCCATATACTGACGGGCTACCGAAACTACAAACCTTAGATTGGATTCGACAAGTTTTTTTAGAGCCTCTTTGTCCCCCTCCTTTGCCCGTTTTGCCAATTCCTTTTCCTCTTCGGGGGTAAGCAGGGGAATTTTGGAAATCTTTTTGAGATACTTTTTTAAAAACTCCTGTTCGGTTGGAGAATACATACCTATTTAATTTAAAGGTTTTTCAGAAAAGGGGCAAACTTTTATAAAATTGGGAAAGAGGAAAATTTAGCAATGACTTAAAACAACAAGTGCTATTAGTAATTCTCTATCGTTATAACGTAGAAGTTGCCCTGGATATCTTTGGTGAAGAGGACTATCGGTTTTTTCTCCTTGGCCAACCTTTCAACGACCTTTTTGAACTCTTCAACCGAATGGACGGGAACATTATTGACCCTTACGATTAACATACCCGGTTTAACACCCGCTGCCGCCGCCGGAGAGCCGGGATATACGTTTACAACTAAAACCCCATAGTCGGCATTGAATTGCTTAAGCTCTTCCTTGGAGGGGTTTCTCAATATTAAACCTAAGTTGTAGTAAATGGTTTGTTCCGAAGAGGTTCCTTTCGAGGGTAATTCCCCTATTTTCACCTCGAGGGTTATCTTTTCGTTACCCCTCAATACGAGGAGCTTTACCTTTGTTCCCGGTTTGGTTTTCATTATTTCGAACTGAAGGTCGGAGGCGTTCTTTATGGGTTTTCCGTTAACCGCCAAAATGATGTCTCCCGGTTTTAATCCGGCTTGTTCGGCGGGACTACCTGGTACCACTTTGAGAACGATAACCCCGTGGTTTAAGCCCAAAGCCTCCGCAACCGGAGGGGTTAGGTCTTGAACTACAACCCCGAGCCAACCCCTTATAACCTTTCCATGCTCGAGCAGCTGCTGGGCTACCCACTTGGCGAGATTTATGGGAATTGCAAAACCTAACCCTTGGGCGTTGGCAATAATGGCGGTGTTAATACCTATAACTTCCCCGTCGATATTTACCAAAGGTCCCCCGCTGTTTCCGGGATTTATAGGGGCTTGGGTTTGGATAAAGTTCTCGTAAACGTCGAGACCTATCCTCCTGTGGAGGGCGGAAACTATTCCAAAGGTAGCGGTATCCTCGAGACCGAAGGGGTTACCTATGGCTATAACAAAATCTCCCACCTTAACCTTAGAAGAATCCCCCAGTTTTGCCACCCTTTGGTCGGCATTGGGAACGTCCTTTTTGGGGACTTTTATAACCGCCAAGTCCGTTTTCGGGTCGGTTCCAACAATTTCGGCGGTGGTTTCCTTAAGCCTTCCAACCTTAACGATTATCTTTTTAGCCTTTGACACCACGTGGTTGTTGGTGAGGATATAAACCCATTTATCGTCGACCTTAAAGATGAAACCCGACCCGAGGGCTTTTTCCTTTTTAACCTTCGGTTGGAACGGTAGGAAGTCCCAAAAATCCTTCGGTAGCCACCTTTTAAATTCCTCAAACCCCGGGGGGAGTAAAGGTTCTAAAACTTTTACCTCCTTGTAGGTAAAAATCGTTACCACCGAGGGGGCTACTTTATCTATTATTCGGTGTAACTCCTCCTGCGCCTGGTGGAGTATAGGGGTCAAAACCTCGGCGGTTTTCACCTTTACCGGTTCCTTTTCTTGGACGGTAGTGGTTGCGAATACCAAGGAGGAACCGAAAAGACTCCCAACCAATAAGGAGGTTTTAATAAATTTTGCAATCCCCATAGGGGTAAAAGATAGCTCTTAACCCCTTTGGGGATGTTAAGGGATTTTTAA
>CAZNBH010000001.1:0-28133 GCA_964571355.1 uncultured Aquifex sp. | reverse complement strand
GCGATATTTCCCTTTTTTTCTTTTGAGCCTCTTCGAGGGAGCAGTCCTTGGAAGGGAAAAAGGCACAGGAGTAGGTTAAACTTTCATCGAGCCAGAGCCTGTAAAAGTCGTTACCAATATCGTAGTGGTGCTCTATGTTCTTTCTATCCTCTTCCTTCGAAAAGTGAGTAAGAAGCTTAACGAATTTCCATATAGGGGAACTACTTCTTTCAAACCTCCTGTAATAGGTGAGACCATATTCGAGAACCTTTTCGAGGTCCCCCTCTATTTCTATATCCCCCTCGGTGTATCCTTCCCCGAAACCCATTTCGGGGTTTTTTAAAAACCTTTTGACCACCGAGGGGTTTTTAATAACGACGTAATTCTCCGCCCCTTCGGGGTAAACCCAATTTTCGAGCTTTACCCCTATAACGGGTTTTTTAAAGAAGTTGTTTATCCCCTCAACGGTTTTTTTCAAAAGGAGCCGTTCCAGCATAGGTTTAAAATTAGTATTCACTAATAAGGAAAGGCTACAAAAATTTTTAATCCCATTATGGGAGTGGAATTTGTAAAGAGCGTTTTCAAACTGGAGGATTTACCCCCCGTTGTTGAAAACCGAAGGGATATTGTTTTCGTGGGTCGCTCCAATGTGGGAAAATCGAGCCTTTTGAACTACCTCACGGGGAGAAATATAGCAAAGGTGGGGAAAACCCCCGGTAGGACGAGGTCTATAAACTACTTCAAGTGGAACTTTGAAGGGGTAAAGGCTTATTTAGTAGACCTACCCGGTTATGGGTTCGCAAGGGGGGACAAAAAGGAAGTAGAAAACTGGAAGAGGTTAATAGAGGGGTATTTCCACAAAAAGGGGAGGGATATAGCCCTCGTTTTGGTTCTCGTGGACGCGAAGGTTGGACCTACCCGTGACGACGTGGCAATGCTCGAATGGCTCGACTACCTCGGTATTCCCTACGTTGTGGTCCTTACCAAAACCGATAAGGCAACCCAAAGCGAAATAGCCAAAACTCTGAAAAAGCTTAAGGAGCTCGGCGTGGAGGAAGTTGTTCAAACCTCTTCGAAGGAAAAAAGAGGAAAGGACAAACTCCTAAAGGTTATTCTCTCCCACCTAAAAGGACAACGGGAATAGAACCGTCGTTGTGATAGGGTAGGTTTTCCACCTTAAAGGTGATTTGTTCCCCCTTTTTTATCCCCTTTAGGGTTTCGCAATTTTCCGGTCTCAACTTCAAGGGGGTGGCGGTGTTTATTTCGTAACACCAAAGGGTGCAACCTTCGATTTTATCGGCTATACAGGTGTATGTTTTATTTTGCTCTAACACCGCCACGGGGGTGTTTGCGTTTTCAAAAATCCCCTTTTTGGGAAGGTTCAAAAATAGGTTCGTCACCAAAAGGGTTAGGAGGAAAAAAATAAGCAATCGGAGCCAATTGGGGAGCATCAAATACAATTAAAGACCCATGGCGGTAGAAAGGACTTTGGTAATTATTAAACCCGATGCCTTTGCGAAGGGTGCAACCGGGAAAATAATCGACCGTTTTATCCAAGAGGGTTTGGAGCTAAAAGCCCTAAAGATGTTTAAATTCACCAAGGAGCAAGCCGAAGGTTTCTACTACGTTCACAGGGAAAGACCTTTCTTCCAAGAGTTGGTCGAATTTATGACCAGCGGACCCGTGGTGGCTATGGTTTTGGAAGGGGAAAACGCCATCAAAAGGGTTAGGGAAATTATAGGTCCCACCGATAGCGAAGAGGCGAGGAAGGTAGCCCCCAACTCGATAAGGGCTCAATTCGGAACCGATAAGGGTAAAAACGCCGTTCACGCCTCCGATAGCCCCGAAAGCGCCCAATACGAAATCTGCTATATCTTTTCGAGGTTGGAGCAATTTTAAATTTATCCCCCCTTTTGTTCCCCTATAATTTCTTTCCTTATGATTAAGGTCGAGATAGTTACCCCCAAGGGTTACGCATATACCGGTGAGGTTGAACTGGTAAACATTCCCACCGAAGAGGGGGAAATCGGTGTTTTGGAAAACCACATGCCTTTAATGTCCTCCCTAAAGCCCGGTTTGATTTACTTCAACGGAAATAAAGAGGAGGGCTTTTTCGTAACCGACGGTTTTGTCGAAGTTACCGGAAAAAAGGTGAACGTGTTGGCGGAGGAGGCTACCCCCATAGGGGACATCGACCCCGGAGAGGTTAAAAAGAAATACGAGGAAATAGTTAAAAAACTCGCCGCCGCAAAAACCCGCGAGGAGATGGAGGCCATTGAAAAGGAGAGGGAAATTTACGAAACCCTCTTGGCGTTGGTCGTGAAAAAATAAAAGACCTTTAAAGGGTTCAAAATCGTTTTTTCCCTTAAAGGTTTCCTTTTAAAAAAGACCCTTTAAAGGGTATCGGCAGGTTATTACTCCCTTACGGCGGGATTAGCAAATCCTAATAACCTCTGTTGAAACCTATAATAATCCCCTTTGGAGTTTGGAAGATGAAAATCCACCCGAAGATTTTGGAAAAGGCTATAAACCGCCTTGTGGCGGAGCTGGTTGAGACGAACATAGTGGAGGTAGATAAGGACAAGTTCCTTCTAAAGGTAAAGGCTATTTTTGAGGAGGCACAAAAGGAGGAACTCCAACTTATAGAGGACGCCAAAAGGGTTTTAAAGGAAAACATCCACATATTGGACGAAACGGGTCTCGACAGCGCCAAGGCGGTTGCGGTTATAAAGAGAAAACTCGCCGAGGAGAGGAATATAAACCTGAACCCCTTCGAGAGGATGAACCAAATAGCGAAACGTATTATGGACTGGATTATGGAGGACGACGAGATAGAGATTTACGACGAGCCCTACAACATTAGAAAGAAAATTGCCCAAATCCTAAAAGATGCCGTCGGGGAGCAGAAGGCTATAGAGAGGGAGGCAACCCGCAGGGCGGAGGAGGAGGCTCAAAAGAGGGATATCCTCATCGGAAGCGACGACTGGAACTTTATCTATAGGAAATACCTAACCGAGGTTATGAAGGAAAAAGGTTACGAGTAATCTTTAACATTGTCCCCCGAAGGGGGTTGGGTTTTCTTTTTAAGTTAGATGCCCAAAAAGATTTTAGCCCACATTTGTTGCGCGGTCGACGCGATTTATTTTTTAAAAAGGCTTAGGGAAGATTACCCAGACGCCGAAATTATCGGTTACTTTTACGACCCCAATATACACCCCTATGAGGAATATTTACTCCGTTTGAAGGAGAGCGAGAGGGCTTGCCACCTTCTGGGAATTGAATTTATAGAGGGGGATTATAACCTTGAGGGGTGGCTAAAAAGGGTAAAGGGCTACGAAAACGAGCCGGAAAAGGGGGCTAGGTGCGTTTTGTGCTTCGACGACCGCCTCGAGAGCTCGGTAAAACTCGCCAAGGAGCTCGGGTGCGACGCCTTTACAACAACCCTCCTTATGTCCCCGAAAAAGAGTCAGGAGCAACTCCAAAAGGTGGGAAAGAAACTGGAGAACCTCTACGGGGTCGAATTCATCTTCAAGGATTACCGCAAAAAGGGCGGCGTTCAGGAAATGAACAAACTCGTAAAGGAGCTCGAAATTTGGAGGCAGGACTACTGCGGGTGTATGTTTGCCCTACTCCAACAAAAGGGGGAAAACTCCTTTTTGGACCTCGTGGGGTTTTACGGGAGAATACCGGGAACCAAGGAGGAACACATTTTTATTAGAACCCTCAAGGTGTTTGCCGAACTTTTGGAACTACCCACCAAGGAGGAGGAATTCCAATTCTTGGGGTGGTTCCCTTTGAGGGGAAAGATAGAGATACCGAAACTTAAAAAGGTTATCCCCTCGTTGATAAAACCCTTTTCTGCACCGATTAGGGGGGTCGCAAAGGGGGACGTTGTAAGGAAGGTGGAAAATAGGCTCTACCTAAACAGGCAAAACGTAGTTATAGAACTGGTGGAGGAACTAAAGGGCTATCCCCTAAAGGGGGTAGGTCTATCAAATCCGACCTTTTTGGTGGAGAAAAAATACGAGAACCTTCTAAGGGAAAACCGGATTTCCGCCACCCTCGAGGTGAGGGTGCAGTTTGTAAAGTCCCGCAATCTGTTAATCGGTAATTTGGAAAACCCCGAAAAGGTCTATTTCATACCCGCCGATACCACCTTTGGTGGGGAAGGGGTAAACCCCCAAGAGGTGGAGGAATTTATTAAAGAACACCTCGGGGAAATCAAAAGCGGAAGGATTACCCTTGCGGTTCTCGGGGCTCAAAGTTATAACCTCGGAAAGGATTATTTGCTCGAACTACATCCCTATTTAGGGGATAAACTGGAACCCGCACCCCTGGAGGGGGTCTTTGTATAGGAGAATAACCTTTTTATGTTTAATTTCGTCGATTTCGTGTTTCGTCGGAAGTATTTCATCTTTGCAATTTTCGGAATCCTTACCGTTTTGGGGGTAATCGGTTATTTCACCCTTCCCAAAAAGTTGTTTCCCGATATAGAGAGACCCCACGTGGTAATCGTTACGAGATACCCCGGTGCCGATGCGGAAAACGTCGCTACATACGTAACCATCCCCATTGAAAGGAGGGTTCAAACCATTTCCCTCGTGAGGAGGATTACCTCAACCTCCCTCGACGGGGTTTCTTCGATAGACGTGGAGTTCAACTACGGGAAAAATCCCGATACGGCGGTGGTGGACGTTATAAACGAACTCAAAAAGGTTAACCTCCCAAAAGGGGTTTTACCCCCTATGGTGTTTAAAAAAACCAGTTCCACCCCGCCGGTTATCGTTTTGGCGGTTTATCCCAAAAAGGGAAGCCATTTATCGCTCGCCGATGTGAGAGAGATTGCGGAGAACCAGATAAAGGACCAACTCCAACTTTTACCCCACGTTAGGAATGTCGACGTTTTTGGGGGATACCAAAAGGAGGTAAGAATTGAACTAAACCCCCAAAGGTTGAAGGAGTACAACCTTACGGCGGAGGATGTTTACAAAATCGTAGCGGCGAATAATCAAAATATCCCCATAGGGGTTTTGATTGGTCCCAAAAACCAAATAACGTTAAAACTTATCGGTCAATCTACCCACGTGGAGGAGCTAAAAAACCTATTTATCACCCCTACGGTTAAGCTCTCCGATGTGGCCACCGTTAGGGTTGGGCACGCCGACCCGAGGAGTTTCTTCTTCGCCAACGGACACGAGGCGGTGGCTTTGGCGGTTCAAAGGCTCGAGGGTGGGGACTATATAAAGACGATTAACGAGGTGGAAAGCCTCATTCCGAAACTTAAAAGGGAATATCCCGAGCTCAACATCGTCGTAGCCGACACTATGAAGGATATAACCCTTACCTCCTTTTACAACATGCTCGAGGTATTGAGGGACGCCGTTGTTTTCACCCTGATAGTGATGTTCCTCTTTTTGGCGAATACCAACCTCACCCTCGGGGTTATTTTCTCTATTCCCTTTGTTTTCGTCGGTTCTATAGGGATAATGCGCCTTTTGGGGATTGAGTTCAACATAGTTTCCGAAACGGGTCTTATCCTCGCCCTCGGTATGCTCGCCGACGACGCCGTTGTTGTTTTGGAAAACATAGAGAGGCATATATCGGAGCTAAAGGAGGACGTTAAAACGGCGGTTATCAACGGAACCAAAGAGGTTATGTTCGCCGTAGCCGCCGGGTCCTTGGCGATTACGGCGGTTCTCCTACCCCTTCTCTTTGTGGGAGGTTATGCGGCAAAGGTTTTCCACTTTTTGGTCACCACCTTGATTATCGCCATTTGGGTGTCCTGGTTCGTTTCGGTGACCTTCCTACCGCTGTTCGCGGCGTTTATGTACCGCAAAGGGGAGGTTAAGAGGAATTTCTTGGACCGCTTTGTGGAGAAATACATAATTCCGATAATCGTTAACCCGTTTAGAAACCTCTACGTGGTTTTGGTTAAGAACGTCGTGGAACGTCCGAAGGTGATACCCCTTTACATGGTCGCAATAATGTCCCTTTTTGTGTTATCCGCCCGTTTGGTAGTCCCCATTTTGGGGAAGGATACGATGCCCCCGATGGATACCGGGGTGTTGAGCGGTTCCCTCCAATTGGATGCAAATCTTTCCTACCACCAAGTGGAAAAGATAGCAAAGGAAATAACCCGAATATTGGAAAGGGAAAGGAGTAGGGGACTGAAAAGGTATGCGATTTATTTCGGAACCGAACCGGGTGTAATCACCGTAGGTGGTGGGGGAAACGTTCAAAACGCCCAAATGGTGATTACCTACGTGGATAGATTCCACCGTAAGGAGACCATTTGGCAGATAGAGCACCGTTTAATGAAAGAGATTTCTCAAATTCCCGGCGTGAAAATGGTTAACCTCATCGCCCAAGGGGCTACCCCCCTATCTTCGATTAAAGGAACGGTCGACACCGTAATTATGTCAAATGACTATAAGGAACTATTCCCCTACGGGGATAAGCTCTATAACCTCTATTTCAACATTAAGGGGGCTTCCTCGGTAAAACTATCGTGGCAGATAGACAACCTCGAAATAAGGTTTATTCCCAATTTTGCCGAAATGAACTATTACGGGGTTAGCCTCTTCGAGGTAGCCCAGCAACTGGCAAGCGCAATACACGGAAAGGTAGCCTCCACCTTTATAGTTCCAAACGAAACCCCATTGGGGGTAACTGTTCAATTCAGCTCCAACAATAGGAAAAACATAGACGACCTAAGGAGTGTTTTGATAAAAACCCGCAGGGGCATGGTTCCCATTACCCAATTGGGGGAACTGGTGATAAAGCCCAACATTCCATTAATTACAAGGGAAGCGCTTAAATACTCGATAGACGTATTGGTTTGGAAGGATACCGCTCCCTCTTCCTTCGTGATAAAGCAGGCTCACATGATTAACAAAAAGTTTGAAAAACAGCTTCCCCCGGGGTTTGAGATTAAGGATATGGGTGAATTCGGAACCATGAAGGAAGCCCTGACAAAGATGGCTATAGCATTCTTGGTAGGTGCTGTTTTCGCCTACTTTGTTCTCGTGGTTGCATTTGAATCTTTTAGCGCTCCGCTCGCAATAATATTGGCAATTCCCCTCGCCGCTATGGGTAGTATGTGGTTTTTGCTCTTTGCCAATCAGCACCGCTGCGCCCCCGCGATGATGGGACTTATACTCGTTTCGGGTATCATCATTAGGAACGCTATACTCCTCATCGACTTTGCGGAGGATTACCTAAGGAGGTTCGGCGATATTGGGAAGGCTTTGGTGGAGGCGGTAAGGGTGAGAACCCGACCGGTTTTGATGACCGCCTTTGCTACCATAGCTGGTCTTATCCCCATAGCCCTCCAAAAGGCGGTTGGATTGGAAAGGCTAGCCCCCCTATCCTGGGTTGCCATCGGCGGTCTTTTGGTGGGAACGTTCCTAACCTTGGTTTACGTTCCCATTTTCTACTTCATCCTTTACCGCTTGAGGTCTAAACTTTCCTCCTAAGTTTCCCCGTCGGGGTTATTTTTCCTCCTTTCCCTTTATTGGAAAATAAGAGGGAATGAAACGCTTTAGGTACGAAATTACGAAGGTTTACCGCTTCGAGGCGGGACATAGGGTTTGGAATCAAAATTTAGCCCAAGGTAGGGGTTCATCCCTCAGTGGGAACGCTTGCCCCCCCGAGAACAAGTGCCGCCATTTACACGGTCATAGCTACGTGGTGGAGATTACCATCGGTTCCGATACGTTGGACGCCGATATGGTTATGGATTTTTACCACCTAAAGAGTGCCATTAGGGAGCTAATAGACTACCGCCTCGACCACTCCTTTATAGTCGATAAGAACGACCCCCTATTTCCCAAGTTGAAGGAAATGGCGGAGCAGTTCGGTTTAAAGCTCTTTGTCGTCGACTTTGTCCCAACCGCGGAGCGGTTGGCGGAGTTTATCTATAAATACTTAGAACAAAAATTTAAAGAGGCGGGTGTAAAGGACGTTTCGGTGGTAAAGGTGGCGGTATGGGAAACCGCAACTTCTAAGGCGGAATATTACGGGGAGTAGTCCCCTTTAAAGGTTTTCCCTTATCCTTATCCCCTTAAAGGTTTGGAAGAATTCCGACCCATGGGGGAAAAGATAAACGCCGACCTTTTTGAGGTCTATTTAACCCTTTTATCCTTTTTCGGGAAGCAAAACTGGTGGCCCATCGATTGGAATTACCACCTTCGGAGGAAAACAAACCCCTTTGACGAAATTGTTATAGGGGCGGTTTTAACCCAAAACACGTCGTGGAAAAACGTCGAGCGTTCCCTCGAAAGGTTCAAAGAATACGGCGAACTATCGTTGAGGTTTGTGGAGAAAATCCCCCTCGAGGAACTCCATTTTTTCGTCCAACCGACGGGGTTCTATAGGCAAAAGTCTATTTACCTAAAGGAGGTCGCAAAGTTTATCCGTTCCCTAAAGGGGGCTATTCCCAAAAGGGGAGACCTTTTAAGGGTCAAAGGGATTGGAAAGGAAACCGCCGATGTTATACTCCTATACGCCTATAACGTTCCGAGTTTTGTGATAGATAAGTACACCTTGAGGTGGTTGGAGAGGTATACCGGTAGGGGTTTTAATTACGATACCGCAAAGGGGTTGTTTGAGGAATTTTTACCCAAAAATGTTCCGGTCTATAAGGAGTTCCACGCGCTGTTGGACGAACTCGGGAAAAACTTTTGCCTCAAAAGGGAACCTAAGTGCGATATTTGTCCTTTGAGGGAAAGGTGTTTAAAGGGAAAGAACCTTAAAAGGGAAAGAGGTTGGTAAAGGCTATAGATGCGTTTACCACGGGGGTTACCCAAATTCCGAATATCACCGATAGGACGGCGAGCAAGCCTATTGCCAAAGTCGGGGTTATAAAGCTCGTATCGGAGGGTTTTTTTACGGTTTGGGGCTCTTCGAGATACATTTCTTTAATAATCCATAGGTAGTAGGCGACCGCAAAGGCGGAGTTTAGCAACCCTACAAACGCCAACCAAGCCATTCCGGCGTCTACGGCCGCTTGGAAGAGGTAAACCTTGGCTATAAAACCGGCGGTTGGAGGAACACCGGCAAGCGAGAGGAGCAATATGGTGAACACCAGAGCCATAAAGGGGTTAACCTTTCCAAAACCCCTTAACTCTTGGCGGGTTTTTATCCCGTAGTAGTAAATCAGTAGGGTCACTATGAGAAAGGCTCCCGCCTTCATCAATATGTAGGCGACGGCTTGGTAAACGATTCCGGTAATGGCCAAGCTCGAGGCTGCAGCCGCAAAACCCACAAGGATATAACCGGCGTGGGCTATCGACGAATAGGCGAGTATACGGGCAACATTTTGTTGGGCCAGTGCCAACAGGTTTCCAACGGTCATCGTGATAACCGCCAGTATGGCGAGTAGGATAGCCCAATCGGCCTTTTGAAACTGCAGAGCTTCGAAGAATATCCTTATTACCGGTACGGCTACGGCACTTTTGGTAATTCCCGCAAGATAAGCCGCAACGGAGGCGGGCGCACCGGTGTAAACGTCGGGTGCGTAAAAGTGGTATGGCGCAAAGGACATTTTAAAACCTATAGCGGAAAGTATTCCTATGAATCCAAAGGCGAAAAATAGGAGGCTCAACGTATCGGCTTGGGTAAAGAATTCGTTAATCTTGGAGAATTCCAAAGACCCCGTTAGGGCGTATATGACCAACATACCGAATAGGAAAAAGCCGGTGGAGAGTGCTCCGTTGAAGAAATATTTAGTGGCCGCCTCCGCGGTTATCGCGTTAAGCCTTGCCATTATTAGGTAGTAGGAGGGAATGGTCATAAGTTCCATAGCGACGAGGAACGAAACGAAATTGGAAGCGTAAAGGGTCAAAATAGCTCCCGCAAGGGATATGGTATAAACCCCGAGTATTTCCGCAAGATTTTCGATTTCCTTCAAAGTGTTGAATATCGTTATTAGAACCACCGCACCGGTAAACCAAACGAATAAGGTTAGTAGATAGGCAACCGTATCGGTTGTAAAGAGGTTGGGATACAGTAACGACCCGTGGTTAAAACCGTATAGGAACAAAAGACCCGCTATGAGGAATACCACCATATAGAGATTTAGAAGCCAAGAACGGGAAAGTTTAAAAAGGTTCCCTATAACGGGAACCAACAATCCTCCAAAGGCCAAGGTTAGTATTCCGCCGAATATTACGCAGTTCATCGTTAACCTCCCAATACTTTTCCTAAGGTGTTGGCGTAGCTATTGATGAAGCCGAAAAGTATAGAGGGAACTATGCCGAGCAATACAAATAGCACAACATAAGCCATTAGGGGAATTCTTTCGACCACCGGGAGGGGATGGGAATGCAAGTTTTTAACCAATTCGGAGGGTTCCCCGTGCAGCATCCTTCTGATAGCCCAGAAGAAGAATCCAGCGGTTAATACCGCGGAGAAAGGTAGTGCTAAGGCTATCCAACCGAATTTGTCAAAGGCCGCATAAATAGCGGTTACCTCACCAATAAAACCGGCGGTTCCGGGAAATCCTAAAGCACCCAATGCTCCGAGCATATAGAGGGTACCTATAAAGGGAAACTTCCTTAACAAACCTCCCCCTATTTGGGAGATGTACCAGGTTCCGGTTATATGGTGGATATATCCCGCAATCATAAACATTAGGGAAATGATTAGGGCGTGGGCTACCATCTCGTAAATGGCTGCACTTATTCCAACCGCCGAAAGGGTTGCCAATGCCACCAAGACTAAACCCATATGGTTGATGGAAGAGTAAGCAACCATTCTTTTAACGTGGTCCTCGTATAGAGCTTTAAAGGCGGCGTGGAATACCGTGAGCAAACCTATGGCAAGCATTAAGTAGATGAAATGCTTGGAAGCTTCGGGAAAGAGTTCTATATTCCAACGGAGCAAACCGTAAGCTCCCATTTTTAGGAGCAAACCGGCCAGGATTACCGAAATCGGGGAGGGTGCCTGAACGTGGGCATCGGGTAGCCAGGTGTGGAAGGGAACAACGGGCATTTTTACGATATATCCGACAAAGGCCAAAGCCCAAATAATTTTTTGCAAATCTATAGGTAGGTTGGCCTGCTTAATGGCGAGGAAATCGAAATGACCGGTGTTTACGAAGATAATGAGAATGGCCAAAAAGATAAATATGGATGCAAGGTGGGTGTATAGGAAAAACTTAACAGCCGCGTAAATCCTGTTTTCCGCACCCCAAATCCCTATGTGGAAAAACATGGGAACGAGGGTAAATTCCCAAAAGATGAAAAACCACAGGTAGTTTAGCGATGCGAAAACACCGACCATAGCACCGAGGAATACGAGGATTAGGAAGAAGTAAGCCCCTGCCCGTTCCACATTCCAAGAGGAGAGGGTTACGAGTATTGCGATTATTCCGGTCAAGGTTATAAGGGCTATCGAAAGGGCATCTACACCGAGGTGAAGGTTAAAATCCCACTGAGGGAGTATCGGATAAAACTCCTGAAATGCGAAACCCTGACCGGGATAGTTAAACCATAAATAAGCCCCTACAAAGGTTACGAATATTGCCGCCGCAAGGGATATATATCTTGCCCACCTATCGAAGAAATAGGCAAAAGGGGCGAGCAAAACGGGAATTAAAATCGCACTTAGCAACATTTTCCTTCCCCCTTTAAAGTATTACGAGGTAGAGGTAGTAAAGAATTACCGCACCACTAACGAATATGGTTAGGTAATGGATTAAGTTACCGGTTTGGATAACACGAACCTTTTCCCAAGTCCAAAGTGCGGTTTTGGCAACCCCGTTGACGATGTAATCGTAAACGTTACGGTCTATCCAGTGGGCCAACCATGCGAGGAATTCCACAACGAAATTCTTCGAAAGCCACCTTAGGATGTGGTCTACGAAAAAGGCGTTATAGAAGGTTTTGTTCAATACCGCCATTATAGGGTCCTTTAAGAGCTCTTCGGTATTGATTGCCCTCTTGTAGTAAATCAACCATGCCAATCCAAACGCGATAGCCATAAGCGAGAATATCAATGCGGTGAAAGCCCAATCGTGGGGTATGTGGGCGTGTTCCTCTATTAGATGGATTATAGGTTGATGGAATATACCCACAAGGAAGGTTAAAGTTGCCAATACAAATAGAGGAATCAACATTATGGGGTAGGCTTCCCTTGCGTGTTTGGCTTTTTCATTGGGTTCACCGGTAAAAATTTGGAACCACAACCTAAAGCCGTAGTAGATAGTTAGAACCGCTGCGGTTAGAACAAACGCAAAGGCTATAGGGTCTCCCGCCTCTTTTGCCTCGTGAACTATCCACTCTTTGGAGAAGAATCCACTTAGAGGGGGAATACCCGATAGGGATAGCACGGCTATTAGGAATAGGATTGCGGTATAGGGCATTACCTTCATAAGACCGCGGAGTTTGAACGCATCCTTTTCGTGGGTGAAGTGGATAACGTTACCCGCCGATAGGAACATTAAAGCCTTAAAGGTGGCGTGGGATACCAGGTGGAAGAGACCAGCCGCAAGTGAACCGGCTCCCAAACCAACAAACATCAGACCGAGGTTTTCCATGGTGGAGAAGGCGATAATCTTCTTGATTTCTCTATGAACCATTGCGCCGAGAACTGCTATAAAAGCGGAAAGAGCACCTATCGCGAGGATAACGTAAAGAACTTTGGAGTAGGCGTAGAAATCGAAGAGCCTGCCCACCAAAAACACCCCGGCGTTAACCATAGTTGCGGCGTGGATTAATGCCGACACCGGAGTGGGACCTTCCATAGCGTCCAGTAGCCATGGGAATAGGGGGAACTGAGCCGATTTACCGATAGCTCCGCCGAACATTAGCAACGCGGATATTGCGGCAATAATCACGGGTATAGCGGCGGTTTCCGCCAAATGGTTTATTTCGGGAACGTTTAGCGTTCCGGCATACCACCACAGGAGGATTATCCCCGCAAGGAAGAAGCCATCGGCGAATTTAGTCATTAAAAAGGCTTTCAATCCCGCGGCCGCCGGAGCTTCCCTGTAATACCAGTAGGAGATTAGGAGATAAGATGCCAATCCCATGAATTCCCAGAAGATAAACATCCCGAGGAGGTTATCCGATACGGTCAGACCGAGCATAGAGCCGATAAAAAAGGTTACCTTCATAAAGAACCTATGGGGACTTTCGTCGTGCTCCATATAACCGCGGGAGTACATAACTATGAGGAACCCGAGTAGGGCGGCCATGGAATAGACAACGGCGCTAACACCGTCCACATAAATCCCGAAGGGGACTTTTACGTTTCCGAATTCAAACCACGTAAAGGAGTGCTGATAGATATGACCGGAGGCTACACCGATTACGGTTGCCAAGGCGATAAGGGCAGATAAACCGGTAATGGCAAGGGATAAGTACCACGAATACCACTTGTTGGTGTAATGGCTTATCGCCCAAACCAACGGCGCGCCAAAAATCGGTAGTAATACCGATAGGTAGATTAGGCTCTCCATCCCTACCACCTCAAGTTGTTTAATTTTTCGGGGAAGGTAATACCATATTTACGGGCAAGGATAATTAGCAATGTCAAACCTACCGCTACCTCTAAGGCCGCAAGCGCTATTGCAAAAAATGCGAGTATAACCCCGTCGGCTCCGTGTTGGGTTGCAAAGGCGGCAAGACCTACATTTGCCCCGTTTACGATTATCTCTATCGAAATAATCATTTTTAAGATAGATTTCCTCGATAGGAGTCCGTAGATACCTATTGCCATTAAGGAAATTGCAACCAACAAAAACCAAAGCATCGGTTCGTGGGTGAACTTCATTCCCTCTCCTCCTTTTGCAATTTCTTGGCGAGCAAGTAATAAGCCCCGTAAATGATACCTACAGCCGTAAAACCCAAAGGAATTACCAGAATGGCATATTTGTCCACAAAAACCTCACCCAATTCCTTTAGAGAAATATCGAGGTAAGGCTTCGTATGGATTCCCGCCCAAATGGAGGCTATCAGTCCGGTTATAAAGGTGGCTATGGCAACACCCGCCGCAAGTTTGCTTTCCCTCTTTTCCTCTTCCCTTTCTCCGATGGTTAGAATTGCGAATAACACCAGTATGGCAACACCACCGGCGTAAACCGCCAATTGAAAAGCCCCCAACAGGGGAAAACCGAGGGAGAAATAGAAAAGGGCTATTTCGGTTAAAAGGGTTGCAAATGCCACCAATACCCAAATGAGGTTGTTCAACTCTATTGCCGCTACGGCGGTGGCTATTACTACAGTAAACAATATAAGGAAATAAAGGAGCATTATTTACCCTCCTTCTTTTCCTTAGCCTTTTGTAAATCCTTTATAACAAGGGGATTTTTGGTTATATCCCCTATAGGTTTTGCCCATAACTCGTCCAACAAAGGTGTAAGCTCTATTTCTTCAACCATAATTTCGTAATCCTCCGTTAGGTATATCGATTTCTCCTTGGTCGGACAAGCGTCCTCGCAAAGTCCGCAAAAACAACACCTTCCCAAATTAACAACCGGCATAGCGCGGGGTCTTTTCAATCCGGTGGGAACCATAATAATCGCCCCTATAGGGCAGGCCCTCTCGCAGGCGTAACAACCTATACAGGTTTCTGCGTTTATAACGTGCCTTCCCCTAAAACGTTGGGGTTTTTCCGGTCTTTTATCCTTATCGTGTATGTAAGTGGTATCTTTGGGCTTTGCAGCCCTAGTTGCTACTAAAACTATTTTTTCCAGAACCCTTCCAAGCATATTAAACCTCCTTTAAAGTGCTTTGATTAAGAGTATCAAAACGATGTTTAACAACGCTAAAGGAACCAATACAATCCAGGTAAACCTTATCAGTTGGTCGAGCCTAATCCGTGGGGTAGAAGCCCTAATGGCGAATGCCAGGTAGTAAACCGCAAATACCTTTATCAAAAACCATACCCATCCGGGAAGAAAAGGACCTTTAAATCCACCCAAGAAGAGGGTAACGGTCATAGCCGCCAATACGAAAACTTCGAGGAATTTAGCACCCGCCAATAGGAGATAACCAACCCCTGTATACTCGGTTAGGAACCCGTAAACAATTTCCTGTTCCGCTTCGGGAATATCGAAGGGAGGTCTATCGGCAACTATAAGAATAGCCACTAAAAAGATTGCGAAGCCTACAAGATTTACCAGAAAGCCTATTAGGTCGAATTTATGAACGATTTCCAAATAGTTAAAGGTTCCATACCACAACGCTACCGACAATCCCGCCAGCCATAAAGGAATTTCCCCGGAAATTAGCTGGTTTATAACCCTAATCCCACCTATGAAGGGGTATTTACTCCTAGAAACCCATCCCGCAAATAGGAAAATTGCAGGTAGCGATGTAAGGAGTGCCAACGAGATGACGAGGTCATACGGTGTCGATACTATCCAGAGGTTTTCGTCGTAGGGAATAAAGGCGGCTACAAGGGCAACCATAAGGAACGCAACGGCGGGAACTATTAGGAATAGAAACTTATCGGCATCCCTGTGAATTATTACTTCCTTTTGGAGGATTTTGAAGATATCGGCAACCGTTTGGAGTATTCCGTAAGGGCCTACGTAGTAAGGTCCCGTTCTACCGTGCATGTCGGCGACGAGCTTCCTCTCGAGGTAAAAAGTTGCAAAGATTACCAGTAGGAGGAAAGTTACCCCGGGAAACACAAGGGTTTTAAACAAAATCCAACCCCAGTTGATTTGTTCCATAACTGCCCCTCCTTTATCTATCGAGGTCTCCGTGGCAAATGTAAAGGCTTGCGAATATAGCGGCGAGGTCGGCCAATTTATGTCCCGGTGCTATTTTTTCCAATGCCCAAATATTCATAAAGGACGGTGCAGAAATTTTTACCCTATAAGGACCCGTTCCGCCGTCGCTTACAACGAAGTACTCCATTCCTCCCCTCGCCCATTCGACAGCGGAATAGGCTTCTCCGGCTTTTACCTTCTTGGGCATCCTCACCTTCCATTTATCCCCTTCGGGCATACCTTCCAAAGCCTGCTTAATGATTTTTAGTGATTCCTCTATTTCCTCGAGAACTACGAGAAATCTCGCGTAGGCGTCCCCCTCCTCTTTTACGATTACGTTAAACTCGAAATCCTCGTAGGAGCTATAGGGGTACTTTTTCCTAAGGTCGTAATCGACACCGGAAGCCCTTGCAACGGGTCCCCTAAGCCCTAGTTCATAAACCAACTCCTTAGGGATTACTCCAACACCTTTGTACCTCTCCACAAGGGTGGGGTTATCTTTAAACACCTCTTTGTATTCGGGCCAGCGCCTTTCGGTTTCCTCTATAGCCTTTTTGAGGAGTTCAAAATCCTCCTTGGTGGGTTCAAACCTCACACCACCGGGCACTATGGCGGCGGTGGAAATCCTATAACCGGAGTAGTGTTCGAGGAAATCGAGGAAATATTCCCTTAAAGCCAATACCCACATCATGGGGGTTGCAACCCCCAGGGCTCCGAACATACCACCTATTCCTATAAGGTGGGAAACTATCCTCCCCACCTCTGCAAGGATTACCCTGAAGTATTGAACATTTTTGGGAACTTCTACCTCCGCCAACTTTTCCACCGCCAGAGCCCAGTTTAAAATCGTTCCGAGGTCATCTATAAAGCAAATCCTTTCGACGTTTACCACCGCATTTTCCCAGGTTCGGTATTCGAGTAACTTTTCGAGATTGCGGGTAACGTAGCCGGGGTCGTTTTCAACTTTAACTATGGTCTCCCCGTCGAGCCATACTTTAATCCTCATAGGTCCCGAGGCGGGGTGCTGAACACCCCAGTTGAGGACCATTAAGTCCCCTTCGCGACCTATTTCTTGCGTTATTATCTGTGCACCTTTGTACATAACCGACCTCCTTACTTTCTATGGGGTTCGGGAATGTAAGCCTTTCTCTGAACCCACTTCCCTTGGAGGGTGTCGTCCAAGAGCATCGGTTTAAGTCTCGGATGACCTTTAAACTGAATTCCAAACTTTTCCCACTCCTCCCTTTCGCAGGCCTCGAGGGCGGGAAAGATGTCGTGAATGGAGTCTATTTCGGGATTCTCCAAAGGGATTTCGGTCCTTATTAAAACCCAAATTTCCTCTTCGGGGTTTTCAAAGAAGTAATTGAGCTCCAAACCCCTCCCCTTGGGGGAATAATCCACCGGTGCCAAGGTATGGAAAAAAACAAATCCCTGTTCCTTTAAAAGTTTTGCAACTTCTCTGATATGCTGCGGTTGTATTTCGAATAGATAGGTTTTTGCAACCCTATTTTGGGGGTATTCTTTACCCTCTATCCCAAAATAGGTTTTCATAAGCTTGGCAAAACCTTCGAAGCCCATTTAACTCCTCCGTGGGAAAAATTGAAAATAAGATAAAAAAGAACCCGCCGAGGTTGTCAAGATTTAACCGCCTACGAAGAAAGGTTGTTGCGATAGTAAGGGATTCTTTTCGAGTTCCTGCTTTAAGATTTCCCTCCAAGTGCCTTCCTTTTCGGCCCTCGCCTCCCTCTTTTCGCGGATTATCTTTTTCATTTCCAATAGACCTTCCAAAATAGCTTCGGGGGTGGGAGGGCATCCGGCTACAAATACATCGGGGGGCAATATTTCGGGAACGTTGGTAACCACCGAAGTGGAGTCATAGTAAGGACCTCCGTCAAAGGCGCACGCCCCTATGGCAAAAACATAACGGGGTTTTGGCATTTGGTCGTAGGTCATCAATAGAACGGGCAAAACTTTACGGGATATCAAACCGGTTATAACTATAAAGTCGGCTTGCCTCGGCGAGGGAACGGGGAGAAAACCGTAACGCTCCCAGTCAAAACGGGGTCCCATCAATGCCAATATTTCCAAAGAGCAACAGCCCGAGCAGTAGTGAACCATCCACGGGCTGTTTGCCCTTGCCCATCCGAAGAAATCAAGAAACTTGGTCAACATACCTTTTACCTCCTATGATGTGCCAGATGGCGATGAGTAGGGGTATTACAAAGAGTAAATAAATCCATAGGTTTTTTCCATTAGTTATTACTTCCAAAGCTATAAACATTCCGACCATATCCATTGCGAGGAACAAAATTCCAAAGAAGTAATACCTAAAGTTGGATTTTTTAGGCATAGGACCTTCGGGAGGAACCGCACATTCGTAGGGAACGTGTTTTGCGACAGAATCACCCTTAGGGGCGTATAGGAGGGCAATAAGCCAAAAGAGGACAACGGTAGCTATAAGGGCTACTACAAATACTATAAAGGCTACCAACATTTTAATCCCCCTTTTGTTAAGTTTTCTTTAAAAGCCTATATTGCTATATCGTGGAAATGGATTTCAAATAAAAGGATAAGGAAAATCGCAGAAAAAGTTTGCTAAAATTAAAAAGGCCAAATTTTGGATAAGAAGCGGGTAAACCAACCGGGTGAGGAGGCGTCTACCATATATCCCTTGCCGTTATAAATGATTTCGAGGTTGGCTATCCTCGAGGAGGGAACCGAGTTATCGGGACCTATATCCTCGGGCCTAACTATTCCCCGTAGGATTATCTTGTGACCTGCCTCGTTAATCCTTATATATCTAACCGCCTCTATTAATAGGTTCCCGTTGGGATAAACCTTTTTAACATAAGCCGCAAGGCGGGTTGTCAAGATTCCGCTCTGTTGGGTGGTTCCGCTGTATTTGGACCCCGATTGGTATTGCCAGTTTACCCCCAAATTCCTCAAAGTAGCGGGGTGAACCCCGAAAAAGGAACTTACAGCATTGTTTACCTGATGTTGTTGACCGGTTTGGGTTGCCAATTTTTGAATGGCGTCTATACTCTCGTAAACGATTATGTAAACAATATCTCCCCGCTTATAAGCCTTAACGTCGCTGTAAAGGTTGAAACGGTCGCTGTAAAGGGAGTTTCCCCAACTCGCCTGGGTGGGTTGTTCCCTATAAGGGTTTGGGGTTGTTACGGTTTTCTCGTAGTCGGTATAGGCTTTATCCTTGTTGAGGGGAGGGAGGTTTTGCTCCGGTGGGGCGCACCCAAAAAGAAAGGACAAACTAATAAAGCCTAACAACAACGGTATCCTCATTTTGTAAAACTCCTACAAAGTATTTTTTACCCACCTTCACCTTTACGGTGTTATCGCTATAACCTTTTCCCACCACTACGCCGTCCGTTTCTATCCTTATGTTCCCGTTGATGAAAATAACCTTTACCTTTTTCCCGTAAGGGATTCCTTTTTTTCGATTTTCCCCCGTAGTGGAATCGGTTTTTATCGGTATTACCCTCACCGGTTTTAGAGTTTTCGGGTCTACCACCTCGAGGAGGAAGGAATTCCCCGATTTTTTTACCATAAAGAGGTACCCTTCACCCTCCAACTTGAGACGGTTTCCGTAAAAGATAATCCCCTTGCAGGTTACATTCGAGTATAGGTTCCTCAACTGGGAACAGGCTATTTTTTCAAGCTCTTTTTTGGTTATTTCAAAAGAAAAGACCGACAAGGGTATTAAAAGAAGAAAAAAACTAAGGGCGTAGGTTGGCAACGGTTTTAAGCATTTCATCGCCGGCACGGATAGCTTTTGCATTGAACTCGTAAGCCCTCTGGGCGGTAATTAAGTTTATCATCTCCTCGACTATATCGACGTTGGAGGCTTCCAAAAAGCCCTGCCTCAAAACCCCAAGCCCCTGGGTTCCGGGGTTAGCCTCTATAGGGTCTCCCGAGGCGTCGGTTTTTAAATAGAGGTTATTCCCTATCCTCTTCAAACCGGCGGGATTGATGAACTTGGTTAAAGTTATCCTACCCAACTCGGTGGTGGTGTTGTCGTCCAAGATGGCTACTACCTTCCCGTCGGGGGAAATCGATATTTGTACGGCGTTGGACGGAACGGTTATCTGGGGTGATAGGGGATAGCCGTCGGAGGTGACTATTCTCCCATCCCTATCGAGTTTAAAGTTTCCGTCCCTCGTATAGGCTTCGGTTCCGTCGGGAAGGAGCACTTTAAAGAAACCATCCCCCTCTATCGCAACGTCGAGCTGTCTATCGGTCTTTATCAGATTTCCTTGGGTAAAAATCCCGTAGGTGCCCGCGATGCGGGTTCCCAATCCTATTTGGGTTCCGGTCGGATTTTGGGTGGTGTCGGAGGTGGGAACCCCCGGCTGTTCCACTTCTTGATAGAGCAAATCCTGAAAGGCAGCCCTCATTTTTTTATAGCCTGTGGTATTGACGTTGGCTATGTTGTTGGCGATAACGTCGATGTTCTCCTGCTGGGCGGTCATGCCGGTGGCGGCGGTCCAAAGAGCTCTTAACATGCCAAAAATTTTATTTTAAATGAGATTGATAGGCAAATTCGCCATCCTACAATAGATGGCTCTATGGATTTGGAAACCTTTTTAAGAAACTTCAACTACGAAACCCGCAAGGAGATGAAAATCTCGGCGAAGCAACTCGTCGAGGCTCTAAAGGAGGGAAAAGCCCTTTTGGTGGATATTAGGTTTAAAGAGGAGTACAAAACTTGGAACGTTCAACCTTCGATTAATATACCCCTCAACGAGTTACCCCAAAAATATCAAACCCTACCGAAGGACAAATTAATAGTTACCGCCTGCCCCCACAAGGATAGGGCGATAATAGCGATGACCTTTTTGAGGTCCAAGGGTATCCCCGCTAAATATTTGGTGGACGGTCTTACCGGTTTGGTGGAGGTTTTAAGGGGAGATACCGCCAAGGAATTCGCCGATAAACTAAACCTTTAGGGGTTATTCCTTTGATTTTAAAAATCCTTTTTAGGGCAAGGGGTGAAGCTCTAAAAATCCCCCGAAGGTACAACGGTATCCTCAAGAATTTCCTCCTTGAGGTTTTTGAGGAGTGCATAGCCACCCGCTCCTCGGAGGGGAAGGTTTACCACTTCTTTACCTTTTCGAGGATTTTTGGAAAGTTCCTAAAAAGGGAGGGAAATTTTCTCTATTTCCACCCCTACTTTAGGGTCTACTTCGCCACCCCAAGGGATTGCGAGCTTACCCCTTTGAGGAATAGGTTGATATTCGAGGAAAACCTACGGTTGGGAGATACCGATGTCGATATCCTCTCGGTGGAGAGGGTTTTTGTAAAAATTCCCGACGAGGTTATTCAATTAAAAACCCTTTCCCCCGTATTGGTTCCCGAAGGTGTGAACCTTTCGGAGTTTCTCGTCGAAAACATCCGCAAAAAGTACCAAAGCTATTACGGGAAACCCTTGGAGGAAAAGCTCGAAATAAAACCTCTCGAGGTCGGGGTAAAACCTCTAAACTTTAAGGGTAGGGCTCTACAATCCCTTACGGGGAATTTTGAAGTTTTCGCCCCGAGGGAGGTGTTGAAATTCATTTCCGAAACCGGTTTGGGATTGAAAAATATCGACGGCTTTGGGATGGTTTTGCCAAAACCCTAAACCCATAATGGTGTTCTATGCCAAAAATCGAACCCTTTGAGTTGTACACCGAAGCCTACGAAAATTGGTTCGAAAGGAATAAATACCTCTATAGGTCGGAGATAAACCTACTAAAACATTTGGTGGAAAAACACGGGATAAATACCTCCAAGGGGGTGGAGGTCGGGGTGGGGAGCGGTCGCTTTGCCCTTCCTCTCGATGTTCCCTTCGGCGTGGACCCCTCCCCATCGATGTTAAAAATCGCCCGAAAGCGGGGGATAAAGGTAACCCTCGGCGTAGCCGAGGCATTACCCTTAAAAAGTAATTGTTTCGATTTTGTCCTGATGGTCACAACCATATGCTTCGTAGACGACCCGATACAAAGCCTTAAGGAGGTCGAAAGGGTTTTAATAGATGGCGGTTTCTTTTTGATGGGGTTCGTCGATAGGGAAAGTTTTTTGGGAAAAATCTACGAGAGGAAAAAGCCTTTTAGCAGGTTTTACAAACCCGCGAGGTTCTTTTCCACCGAAGAAATCCTCAACTTGGCGGAAAAATACACCACCCTTGAGGTCGTAGAAATAGGTCAAACCATTTTTGGAACGGAAAATAAAACCTACCCCTTTAAGGAAGGTTTCGGAGAAGGTGCCTTCGTGGGGATTTTATGGAGAAAAATCCCTTAGGGGATGGGGTTTATAACCTCTATAAAAGGAATTTTTTCAAAATCGCTATCCGCCGAAAGTAGATATTTCAAATTTTTTGAAATCATAGCCCTAACGATTAGGGCATCGTTTCCAAAAAGCCCGTATTCCTTCATGAGTTTTGGTATCTCCAAAACCCATTCCTTTTTAATATCCAAAACCTCTATTCGGTACGTTTTTAGGAATTGTGGAATAACCCTTTCCAAAAGGGTTCCTATTTCCTTCACCAATTCGGGATTTTTCCGCAATTTTTCTACCGTTTTACTCCCCATTTTGTATTTGGTTTTTGCCAATATTACCATTTCTTTGAACATAAGCTCGTCCAAACATCTGGAGGAGGTTACCAATTTACATTTTCCATTTAAGGCTTTTTTAAAAATTTCCTTTGTTATTTCGTTGCAGTTATTGTGGAGAAATAGGATAAAGGCGGAGGTATCTACAAAAATGGTTTTTCCTTTAATCCTCATAATAGGATAACCCCTTATCATTCAAAACTTCTTTTAACTTGTGAAGTTCCACTTTTCCCAAAGCACCTAAAAACGGAAGGTTTTCGCTTCTTTCCTTAAAGATTTGAAAAGCCAACCTTTGAATTTCCCTATAGCTCGCGTTGGGTTTTCTCTTTAAAGCTTCAACTATAGCCCACTTTAGGTGGGGAGGGGCTTTTATTTTCCTTTTGGAGGTTTGCTTTCTTTTAAGCAAGCCCAATTCCTCTTTAACGGCGGCGATATAGGAGGTTTTAAAAGTGTTAGGGGACTTAACGGATTTCATAGAAAATTAGTCTAACCCTTAAAAAGTCTAGAAGTTTAGACTATCCCCAAAAGGACTATTTTGAAACCCACTTATGGGAAATTTAGATTTTCCCCTTATGGGAAAGAAATCGGTCGTATTCCTCGTAGTGGGAGTTTTGGTTTTACTCCTCATAGGGGGAGCTTATCTATTCGTTCAATCGAAGTTGGGAACGAAATTTGAAAAACACCTTTTGAAGTTGAGCGGAGGTGAATACACCGTTTACGTGTACCCCGCGGGGAGCGAAAAACCGGTAAAGGTCTATCACGGCAAGGGTTACGTTTGGTTTGAGGAGAGCGAAGGGGATACCAAATTCCACACGGGGGTGGTCACCTTTAAAACAAACGATGGAAAACTTGTAAGGGTCGGTGCGTGGGGTGGCGTTGTTGTAGTGGAATATAAATAGACATGTTCGTTTACGGGGAGTTCGATGAACCCTTTAGAAAACCGCGGGAGGAATTGATAAAGCTAATAGGAAATACCCCCCTGGTAAAACTCTCCCGTTTAAATCCCAACCCCGACGTGGAGATTTGGGTAAAGCTCGAAAAGTTCAACCCCGGGGGGAGCGTGAAGGATAGACCCGCCTTGAGGATGATAGTCGACGCAATTAAAAGGGGGGAACTTACAAAGGACAAAGTGATAATAGACGCCACGAGTGGGAATACCGGTATAGCCCTTGCAATGATAGGGAGGGCTTTGGGGTTTAAGGTAGAGCTGGCAATGTCGGAGGGGGTTTCGGAGGAACGGAAGAGGATTTTAAAAATTTTTGGGGCTAAGCTCCACCTAACCCCCGCGGGGGAGGGAACCGACGGGGCTATCCGCTTTGTGAGGGAATTGGTGAGAAAATACCCCGATAAGTACTATTACGTGGACCAGTACAACAACCATTCGAATTGGAAGGCGCATTTTTACTCCACCGGTGTTGAAATTTGGGAACAGACCAAGGGGAGGATTACCCACTTTGTGGCCGGTGCGGGAACGGGTGGAACAATCGTGGGCACCGGTAGGAGGCTCAAAATATACAACCCCGATATAGAAATAGTCGGCGTTCAACCCGCCGAGCCAAAGCACGGCATAGAGGGTCTAAAACATATGGAGAGCTCTATAAAGCCGGGGATTTTTGACGAGACGATTATAGACCGAATGGTTTACGTAAAAACCGAGGAAGCCTACGCGATGACCAAGAGGTTGGCAAAGGAGGAGGGTTTATTTTTGGGGATTTCGAGCGGGGCGGCGGTTCACGCCGCGGTGGAGTTGGCAAAACAACTCACAAAGGGGGTTATAGTTGCAATAGCCCCCGACGGTGGGGAAAAATACCTATCGTCCCCTTTGTGGGATACTTAAAGCCTATGTCCAAAAGAGGTCTCCTCTTAGCCGTTTCCCTCTTGGGGTTGGGACTATTCTCCTGCGGTGAAGGGGAAAAATACGAACTAAAGCAACTATCGGAGGAACTCCACCTAAAACTCCAACCCCTTAAAGGGAAGGAAAAGGAAAAAATCACCTCGATAGTGGAAGCGGTATTCCCGAAAACCTGGAAGGTGCTGGGCATCTATAGGGTGGAACCCTCGGAGGAAAAGTATTTAAGGAAATACCTCATAAGGGTTTATTCGGAATACGACCACGTAATTTACAACCGCTTTATATGGTTTACCGACGACGGAAAGGTTTTATTTACCTACGGTTACCTCGTTGGGAATAAAACCGTCTCCCCCATAATTCCCCCCAAGGGTAAGGAATACCCCTTGGAAAACGTGGGGTGGATTCTCGACATAGAAAGAATCGTTTACGGTGCTAATCTTCCGACCACCCTTACGGTGGGAAAGAAAACCGTTTACCTCGTTTGGAACCCCTATTGTAAGATTTGCTTCGATAGGTGGAAGGATATCTTAGAAACCGCCCAAAGGGAAAAAATCACCCTAAAGCTTATCCCCTACCACAACGTCTACTATCCGATAGACAACCTTTATATGTTGATTTATATACTCTACAAAGCCCAAGCCGAAGGCTTGGCGTCGGTTTTGAACAAATACTACAGCTCCGCCAAGGGCTTCGACGATTTTATAGGGAATTTAAAGCGGGACGCCTACGCCTTTCTGCCCAAAATACCGAAGGACGATTACAACGAAATAGGCTACGCCCTAAAGCAGATAAGCCAAACCTTGAACGTGGCAAAAATTTTTGTCGTTCCCACCACGGTGTGGGTTAAGAAGGTAAACACCCAATTGGGAACCGCCTCCGGATACGTTTACGTCGGGGAGATAAAGTTAAAGTAGTCCCCTTAAGGGTCTTTGCATTTTTTTATCCCCCTTTTGGGCGGGCTTAAAATGTTCCCCTTTGAGGTATGGGCGAAATAAGGAAACTCTCGATAGTTATCCCCATCTACAACGAGGAGGAGAATATCCCCAAACTCTACGAGGAACTAAAGGGGGTTTTGGAAAAGTTACCCTACGATTACGAAATTATTTTCGTGGACGACGGCTCGACCGATAGGAGCTTCGAACTGCTCGAGGAGATAGCAAAAAAAGACCCCAAAGTTAAGGTTGTTAAGTTCCGCAGGAACTACGGGCAAACGGCGGCTATGTACGCCGGCTTTCAGCACGCGGAAGGTGACGTTATTATCACTATGGACGGGGACCTCCAAAACGACCCCCACGACATTCCGAAACTCCTCGAAAAGATTAACGAAGGCTACGACATAGTGAGCGGTTGGAGAAAAAACAGAAAAGACCCATTTTTGACGAGGATTTTACCCTCCAAAATAGCCAACTGGATTATTTCCAAGGTTACGGGGGTTCATCTGCACGACTACGGTTGCACCTTGAAGGCTTACAGGAAGGAGGTTGCCAAGAGCTATCGCCTTTACGGGGATATGCACCGCTTTTTACCCGCGGTGGCAAAGGGTTTTGGGGCAAAGGTTACCGAGGTGGTGGTAAATCACCGTCCCCGCCTTTACGGGAAGAGCAAATACGGAATAGGAAGGACTATAAGGGTTATCCTCGATATTTTCCTCGTAAAGTTCTTAAACGACTATTTGAATAAACCCCTTTACGTGTTCGGGGGTATGGGGTTCACCCTTGCGGTTATAGGTTTTCTGATACTCCTGTACCTCGCGGTGGAAAAGATATTTTTCGGTGCCTCTATAGGAGGAAGACCCCTTTTAATCCTCGGGGTGCTCCTATTTTTGAGCGGGTTGCAACTGATTTCCACCGGGATTATTGCGGAGGTGATAATCCGAACCTATTACGAGTCCAAGGCTGACGTCCCCTATAGGGTTGAAAGGGTTGTTCAATACCCGCAAGGGGAAAGCGAAAAAGAAACCGTAAAGGGTTAAACCTCTCCAGCTTCCTCCTTTAGGCGTTCCAAATCCAAAATTTCGACCTTTTTACGGTCTTTTTTTAAGATACCCCTATCCCTTAGGGTGGATAGCGCCCTCGAAACCGCCTCGGGGGTTAAACCCAAAATATTTGCCACCAAGGTGGTTTTAAAATCGTCAACAACTCCCCCCTCTTGGTGTTGCAAGAGATACTTTGCCAACCTCGGAACGGCGCTGTTAATTATCAAGGTCTCGACGAGGTTCACCAGGTGGTACAATCTCTCCGAAAGGACCTTGCTTATGTTTAAGCAGATTTCGGGGTGTTCCTTCATAAGCTTTAACAGCTTTTCGCGGTCTATGTAAATAATTTCGCTGTCCTCCAAAGCCTCAACGTTCACCGGAAAGTATCCCCCGCTTAGGGAAGCCGCTTCTCCGAATAGGGTAACCGGTTTAACAATCCTAACAATTTGCTCTTTCCCCGAAAGGGGTTCTATCGTATAGAGCTTTACACTCCCCTTTTTTAAAATGTAAAAACCCGTTGCACGGGAGTTCTTTGTAAAGATGGTTTGCCCCTTTTTAACACTAATAGGAACCGAAATTTCGGCTATTTTTTCAACTATTTCCTCCGGAAGGTCTTTAAAAAAGGCGATTTCTTTAAGAATTTTCAGCATCGTAAACATAAGAAATTGTTATAAGTATCCCAAAAAGCAAGCTCGAAAAGATTAGAAAATGCTTAATTTAGTGAAAACTAATTTCCTAAAAAGTCCAAAAACGTTTCCCTTACCGTTTGTCGGGTTTTTACTATTTCCTCCTCGAGCTCTTCAGGGGGGATATTTAGAAAGGCGGAGACCCTTTTTAGGTCATTTTTGCCAATAACGCTACCCCCGGAGGGTTTTATAAGCCTTATCGAGGTTTCCAATAAGCGGAAAAATTTATAGGCTTCCTTTAATTCACCTAGTTGGGGATAGCTTTTTTCTAACTCCGTTAGGGCTTTATAGGTATTTTCCACCTTTTTGCGGTGCTTTAACAACAAATACTGCACGAGGAACTCTATATCCATAAGACCCCCAAACCCCATCTTTAGGTCGTAGGTGTCCTTTTTGTCCTTTGAATGTTGTTGGAGTTTTAACCTCATTTGGTAAATGTCCTTTTCCTCCTCCACGGTTAGGGGTTTGGAAAAGAGAAATTCCTCCACGAGTTTGTTGAGCTTTTCCCCCACCTCCTTGTCGCCGACGACGAAACGGGAGCGTATCCACGCCAGCTTTTCCCAAGTTCGGGCGTTCTTTTTGAAATATTCGGCGTAATAGTCGAGGGTTGGAGCCAGTTCTCCCTTACTTCCCATAGGGCGGAGTCTAAAATCGACCTTGTATAGATAACCCTCCGAGGTGTGGGCGGTTAAAAAGGTGACGAAATCCTTGGGCTTTTCCGCGAAGCGGCTTTTACTTTCGAAATCCTTAAAGGCGAACACCAAATCGAGGTCGGAGGCGAAGGTGAGCTCCTTACCCCCGAATTTTCCGAGGGCAAAGAGGGCTAAGGGGATTTCGTCGAGCTTTAGCTCCCTCCATATATCGTTTATTACCACGTCGGTTAGGTCGCTTAGGGCTTTTTGAACTTTTAGCACCCCCTCCCGTTTGTCGGGGTCGGATATGAATATGAGGGCTATCCTTATAGTCCAGCTCCGTTCGAAACGCCTTATGAGGTCTATGTAGGGAATATTTTTCGTTTTTCTGAACTCTTGGAGGTCCTTTTCTATTTCTTCCTTTGTGGGGTATTCCTTGTAAAGGGTGAGTATATCCTCCACGAGGTCGGGATTGAAATAAATCTTATTGGTGAGGTAACTCGATACGGAAAAAATCTTAAAGAGGGTTTCGTAAAGTTTTTGCGACGGTTGGAGGAAAAAGAGCTTCCTCCCCGTGGGGTTTTGGAGGAACTTTATTAAATTCGAAAGGGTGGTTTCCGGTAGGGGGGACTTCAACACCTTGTCGACTATGTAATCGACCCATTGGAGGAAGTTTTCCTTTT